>CAYMKA010000010.1:0-24657 GCA_964390935.1 uncultured bacterium | reverse complement strand
GCCGGGTATAAAACCTTTATCAGCGGAACTTTAAATAATCGCTTAACCACTCCATCGCCCTGGGATTTGCAAAACTTAATCCAAAAAGCTCGAAATCAAAAAACTGACTTTTTTGTTATGGAGGTATCGAGTCACGGCATTCATCAAGACCGTATTAAAGGCATTTTGTTTTATGCCAAACTTTTAACCAATATTACGCAGGACCATTTGGATTATCACAAAACCTTTCGTGCCTATAAAAAAGTCAAAATGGATTGGATGAAAAAAGAACCTGGAATCAAAGTTTTTCCTAGCGACTACAAAAAAATAAAATTACCTGAAGGCCAAATGCCTTTGCTGGGAGATTTTAATGAACTCAATTTAAAAGGGGCGGTGGCTTTATGTCGTGCGCTGGGTGTGGATGAAAAAGTAATTGCCAAAGCAATGAAAAAAATAAAACCTGTTCCGGGTCGTTTTGAAAATATTCCTAACAAGAAAAATTTTAAAGTGATAGTCGATTACGCCCATACGCCGGATGGACTTAAAAATGTTTTGTCGACCTGTACTCGCATGCGCAATGGTTCAGGTGGTAAATTAATTACGGTATTTGGCTGCGGAGGGGACCGCGATCGCGGCAAGCGTCCCAAAATGGCGGCCGTCGTTGAAAAACTCTCTGATTATTTTATTGTCACTAGCGACAATCCGCGCACAGAAGCGCCATCTCAAATTTTTGCAGATATTCAAAAAGGAATTCGCGGCAAAAAAGATTATGAAGTCATCGAAGATCGTCGTCATGCCATTGAAAAGGCCATTCGTACTGCCAAACCGCATGATATTGTTTTGCTCGCCGGTAAGGGGCATGAGACCTATCAAATTATTGGCAAGAAACGCATTCACTTTGATGACCGTGAAGAAGCTAAAAAAGCACTGAGTAAAGTTCTCAAAAATGCCTAACTATTCTATTGATACCCGTACTTTAAAACCAGGCGATATTTATATTCCCATCAAAGGCCCTCGTTTTGACGGCCACGATTTTATTGAAGATGCCAAGAAAAAAGGCGCTTCGCAGATTTTAGACGTCGATTTGGGTCAGTTTGCAAAATCTCACCGACAAAAATTTAGTATCCCGGTGATTGGGATTACAGGCAGTTCAGGCAAAACCACAGTTAAAGATATGCTCACGGCTGTTTTAAAAGAAAAATTTAAAAATGTCGTTTCCAGTTTTGAAAATCAAAATAACGAAGTGGGGGTCCCTTTAACCCTTTTAAAAATAAATGAAGAATCTCAAGCGGTCGTTATTGAAATGGCCATGCGCGCGCGCGGAGAAATAAAATATTTAGCCGAGTTAACAGCGCCCACTCATGTGGGAATTACCAGTCTTGGCACCGCTCACTTAGAACGTTTAGGCAGCCGCGAAGAAATTGCGCGCGCCAAAGCTGAGATTTTTTACCCTGGTTGCAAAGTTTTTATTAATCATGCGCTGCCATTTCAAAAAATATTAATTGAGACTGCCCAAGCTCAAAAATGCCAGATTATTTTTTTTGAAGAAAAAGATTTGCTTAAGCAAAATGAAATGCTGGTCACGGTGATAGCTAAAGACTTGGGCCTAAGTGAAAAACAAATTGAAGCAGGGATTGCTCATATGAAACGTTCCTCACACCGTATGGCGGTTTTAAATTTAAAAAATAATATTACAGTCATTGATGATTCTTATAATGCTAATCCAGACTCCATGCATTACGCCGTGCAAATTTTAAAAACGATGCCGATGCCATCTCAAGGTCGTAAAATTTTAATTGCGGGTGACATGCTTGAGCTTGGTGATCAGGCAGCAGAACTGCATGCGGGACTTGATTTAAAAGACATTGATTGTGTTTTAACTTTAGGGCTGCTTTCTAAAAATATTACTTCAGGTAAAAAAGTACTCCATTTTGATGAAAGAGATGTTCTGTGGGAAACTTTGCAATCAGAATTGAAGGCTGGAGATCAAATATTGATTAAAGGTTCCCGAGGAATGAAAATGGAATGGTTTGTGGAAAAATTAAAAGAGCAGCACGTTAATGATTAATCAATCTCTTCATCCTTATCTCTTGGCTTTTATTATTTCTTTTTTGGTTTCGGCGGTTTCGCTTCTGGTCCAAATTAATTGGTCGCGCCGTAAAAATTTAGGGCAGTCGATTCGTAGTGACGGTCCGCAGTCGCATCATCAAAAATCAGGAACACCAACGATGGGCGGGCTTTCGTTTTTATTAGGAGCACTGGTTACTTTTATTTTTTTCCCAGCCTGGCATACACCCCACAATTTATTTTTAATGGCCATGGTCATGGGTCTTGGTTTTTTAGGCGGGCTGGATGATTTTTTAATTTTAAAGCGGGGAAAAAATCAGGGGCTTTATGGTCGTCAAAAAATTTTGGGACAACTCATCATGGCGATTATTTTTGCTGGTTTTTTAATTTATAAAGCACATCATTTAGGCGCAGGCGCTTTTTTAAGTTCAATTGGTCTGGGGACAAGTATTGGTTATTTTTGTTTTGCGGTATGGATTATTTTGTCTGCTTCAAACGCTGTGAACTTAACAGATGGTTTAGATGGTCTTGCGACGGGACTTTCTATTCTTGCGATCGCAACGTTTTCTTACATTTTGTATCACATGCAGTTATTAGATTTACTCGCGACAGCCGTTATTTTTTTAGGGGCCTTGCTCGCATTTTTACTTTTTAATAAAAATCCGGCAAAAATTTTTATGGGGGATTGCGGTTCACTGGCGTTAGGCGGCCTCTTGGCTGGTTTTGCGCTGCTTAGCCACAAAGAAATCATTTTTATTGTGATTGCCGGTGTTTTTGTTTTAGAAACCGTATCCGTGATCTTGCAGGTTTTTTCGTTTAAAGTTTTTAAGAAACGTATTTTTAAAATGAGTCCGCTGCATCATCACTTTGAACTCTCCGGCTGGAGCGAAAAAAAAGTGGTACGCATGTTTTGGCTAATGGGGCTTATTTTTTCGTTGATTGGGGTTTGGTTGTTTTAGGGAACATTACCCCCAAGCATTGATGTTCATATTCCCTTCGATACAACGCTTCGCGTCACTCAGGGAACGAATTTTTTTAGTTTCTCCCCCTTAAGGGGGAGAGGCCTGTAAGGCGAGGGGGTCAAAATACACCATAAATTACCAATGTATTTACATGCGGGGGGGGGTAGTAATACTTATCAATACAACTCGAAATTTTTTTTTGGAGGTAATTATGGAGTCTTGGAAACTGAATGACGGTACGCAACTTCAATCATTTAATTTCAAAAATAAAATTAATGCTAATGGAATTGAATTTCAACCGGGCAAAAGTGTTGTGTTTTATAAAGACGGTGAAATTAAAGGTGGCATGCTGGCAAAAGATGTTGTCGTCAATGGAATGAATTTTAAAAAGGGTACTCTATTATATTTGTACCAAAATGGAAAAATTGAGCAAGGATTCTTGTCGAAACCTACAGTACTTCCAAATAAAATTAAATTAGCTGCAAATACTTGGGTTCAATTTTCTAACGATGGAAAAATTAAAAAGGCGTTTGAAGATCCAAAAATTGTACATACATTTGATCACAATATTCGTCTAAATTCTAATTCGCAAATTCTCCCAAATAAAGTGGAGGTCGGTGGTCAAAAATATCTACGTGCAGAGTTTAGACATGATGGTTCTGTTGCGAATGGAATAGCGTCCAGGGTTCAGGTGGATGGAGTGACTTTCATCTCAGGCGACATTAAATTTTCCCCCAGCGGCAAAGTTGTCAATGCCACAGGAGGCATCGTCATAGCGAATAATTTAGTAATGCATGAGCCGATATTTAATCAATCGGGCGGATTGGAAAGTGCGCGATTATCTTACGATACAAAAATAAATGGACGTAGTTTTCCTGCATATTCGACTATTGTTTTTGATAACAAAATGAATATTTTAAAAATTAAATAAAAGATTAAATTGAAATCTATGATCGCAATGCTTAGATATTATTTTTCTCTCTCCAGGCTTCAATAAAGGCGGCTTTGAGTTTTTTCTTATTATGAGTGAGGGAATAACCGTATTTGCCATTGATGTTATCAAGCGGCACCGCTTCGCCGATTTGTTGTGAAGGAATAATTTCTAAAAGCTTCTCTACTAAATCAGGGTAACCCGAGTAACGGTTGTGCAACCATTCTTTAAATTGTTTAGGATCATTGTTGCCATCTGAAAAATAGACATTTAAATCTTTAAGAAGTTTTTCAACTTCTTTCTCGCTTTTGTCTATGTTGGCCATGAGAGTATTATACCCATCTATGAAGGCCCGTTCCGCAAGACTTTATAAAATCCAAGAAGTCGCTCAAAAAACAAAACTGACCGAAAGAACTCTGCGTTTTTATGAAAGTGAAGGGTTATTAAAAATTTATCACACCCCAGGCGGGATGCGGCTCTATACCCCGGCTAATTTAAAGGAAATAGCTGAAATTAAAAAATTGGCCCTTAAACATAAAATCGCTGAAGTTAAAAAAATGATTACCCTCGAGCCAGACAAACAAAAAGTTTTATTTATCGATCCGACAGTGAGCCCAGACTTTAAAGATTTCGAAAATTCAGAATTTAAAGTTTTGGTGGTTAAAGAAAATCCAGTTAATTTTAATGAGTTGCAAAATGCAATTTGGAAACTAATCGAAGAAGGGCATAGTCAATTTTATTTTTTATGTCCCAGTCCAAAACTCTCTAAAAACTTTGGCTTGTTAAACGAATGGTTAAAAGAAGCCAGAGATTTTGAAATTAAATTAATTGATAGTCAAAAAACGGGCTTATGTTTTTTAAATTGGCTAGAGAAAGTTAGAGTCGAAAATAAGATTGATTTTGATCTACTGAAAAATTACCAAGAATATTTCTATATTCCTAAACTCTCACTAAAGTCAGATTTAAATATTTCGTTTGAGTTTTCACCGCTTTTGCAATTCGATGGCCAAATGAAGGCTCTTGATAGAGACCTGTCTCAAGAGCGTTTTTTGAGCTGGCTCGAAGAAGCTGAAAAGAAAGGCAAGAAAATTGAAATTTTTACGAATGGGTCAGAAGCTCCTCAACTTCAAAAATACCCAATTCATCAACTAAGTACAGTTCATCAAATTCATCTGGGCAGCCAGGCAATAGGAATAGTGATATGGAATTAAAACTTTACTCTCACTTCGACGTGATACAGGCCCCTCGACCCCCTGAAGGGGGAGTCATATTTTTAAAACAAAGTTCTCCCTTTAGGGAGTTAGAGGGCCTGATTTCAAGAGATTAAAGAGTGAATCAACTATTCGCTCCCTGAGTGCTGCCTAAGGCAGTGTATCGAAGGGCGCGAGACCAAAGTAAGATAGGGAAATATGAAACTTAACGTTTTACATTTACATAAAGAACTAGGTAAGACTGAATCTCACCAGGTTGAAGTGCCCCTCTCTATTAATGAAGAACGTTTTAAGCTTTTGGGCCCGGTAGAAGTCTTTATTAAGTTAATTATGACTGCCGATTCTGTCGCTGCCACTGGAACAATCAAGTTTAAAGCTGAACTGACCTGTGACCGCTGTAACCGTGTTTATGAAGAAACCTATGCCCAGGAGTTTTCCGAAGAGTATCTCAATAGGACCAATATCCAAAAAAGGGTCCTGGAAGAGGCCAGTTCTAAGGAGAAGTTTAAAGAAGACTTCGAAGATTATTTGTTTGTCATAAATGAGCGATTTGAAATAGAATTAGAGCCCCTTGTCAGACAAACGGTGTATTTGAGCCTGCCCTACTTTTTTCACTGTGGGCGGCCAGATTGTCAGGTTGGTCTTGAGCCAACGACGTCTCAAAACACTGTCACTGATTCAAGATGGGATGAGTTAAAAAAACTCAAAAGAAATTAAAAAAGGAATGATTTAACATGCCACAACCGAAAAAACGTCAATCAAACAGCCGTAGTCACGCTCGAACGGCCAATTGGAGAGTCACAGCCGCTACGATCGGCAAGTGTTCTAATTGTGGAGCTGCCATTTTATCTGCACGTATTTGTCCAGAATGTGGCACTTACAAAGGCTTAAAGCTTTTGCCCTCACGCCAAGAAAAAATTGAATCTCGCAATGCGAAACGCAAAGCAAAAGACAACAGCCAAGCTGCCTAAGTTTAAGAGAAACGCTCAGGGGGTTTTGTGAAAATTGTTGTGGATGCAATGGGCGGCGATAACGCTCCCGGCGAAATTGTATTAGGCGCTCTTCAAGCCGCAAGCGAATTTCCTTATGAAATTATTTTGGTTGGCGATCAGGCTCAAATCACTAAACTTTTACCGGCTAATTATCCTAAAAATAAAATCAGTATTGTTCATGCTGAAGAAAATATTTCGATGGATGAAGATCCTGCCGCTGCTATTCGTCGCAAAAAAAATTGTTCCATTAATGTAGGTGTCAGACTGGTGAAAGAAAAAAAAGCAGATGCCTTTTTATCGGCTGGAAATACCGGAGCTTGTATGGCGGGAGCGCTTTTGGGACTGGGCCGCATTAAAGGCATTGAGCGACCTGCGATTGTGAACGTGTGGCCTTCTAAAAAAGGCAAAGTGGTTATTTTAGACGTGGGCGCCAACAGCGACTGTAAACCCGAATATCTGGCTCAGTTTGGACTGATGGGTTCTATTTTTTCTGAAAAATATTTAGGTGTGCAAAAACCACGAGTGGCTCTTTTAAGCATTGGTGAAGAAGATGCTAAAGGAAACGAACTCACCACCAGCAGCTTGCCTCTTTTAAGAGCGCAGCCGATCAATGTGATTGGCAATATCGAAGGCAAAAATATTTTTGATGATATTGCCGATGTGATTGTGTGTGACGGATTCGTAGGCAATGTGGTTTTAAAATTTGCACAAGGTCTTATGACTTATTTTATGGATTCTTTTAAAACCGAGATTAAAAAAAGCCCGCTTTCTATATTAGGAGCGCTTTTAATGAAGCCTGTTTTTAACAGTATTCGTAAACGAGCTGATTACAGCGAATACGGCGGTGCACCGCTTTTAGGAGTAGATGGCGTTTGCATCATCACGCACGGCCGTGCCAAAGCGAAGGCGATCAAAAATGCAGTTAAAGCTGCTGCTCATTTTGTGGAGGCAGATATCACTCGCACAATTGAGAACGCCTTGGCAAAATAGAGGGTATGACTGCCTCTTTTTACGCCAGAATCACAGGAACCGGTTTAGGAATTCCTCAAAAAATAATGACCAATGACGATTTGGCGAAGTTGGTTGATACCAACGACGAATGGATTACCACTCGTACCGGCATTAAAACCAGGCACGTTGCGGGTGAAAATGAAGCGACATCCGATTTAGCTTTAACAGCAGCTAAAGCTGCTTTAGCAAAAGCTAATTTAAAACCTGAAGATTTAGATACCATTATTGTTTGTACTTCGACTCCTGATTTTCCAGCTTTTCCATCGACTGCTGCGGTGCTTCAAAAAAAATTAGGTGCAAAGGCCATCTGTGCTTTTGATTTATCAGCAGCCTGCTCAGGTTTTGTGTACGGCTTAAATGTATCCCGTGCTTTTATCGCTTCAGGACAAGCCAAGAAAATATTATTAGTAGGCGCAGATGTTTTATCAAAATCTGTTAATTGGAAAGATCGCCGCACTTGTGTGCTTTTTGGTGATGGCGCGGGAGCAGTTGTTTTAGAGGCGACCACCGAAAAAGCAGGGGTGATTGATAGTTTTTGTGAATCAGATGGCGGCGGGGCCGAAATGCTGATTGTTAAAAAAGGCGGTACTCAAGCGCCGGTGACTGACTTAAATGATCCGGATCAATTTATTTATATGGACGGCCAAGCCGTTTTTAAATTTGGCGTGCGCATTTTGTCAGAATGTTTAGAGCGAATTCTTCAAAAAAATAATTTAAAGTCGAGTGAAATTAAATGGGTGGTTCCGCATCAAGCTAATATCCGAATTTTGGACGCAGCGGCTAGACGAGTTGAAATTCCAGTTGAAAATTTTTATTCTAATTTGAGCCGTTATGGAAACACTTCTGGAGCGAGTATTCCGATTTGTTTGGCTGAACTCGATGCACAGGGCAAAATTCAAAAAGGAGATAAATTAATTTTTGTAGGATTTGGCGCCGGATTAACCTGGGGCGCCGCCTATGTTATCTGGTAAGCATTTAAAAATATAAGTCAGGAAGGAATTTAATATGAGATTTAAAGATCAAGTGGTTATTGTGACGGGTGCAACTCGCGGGATTGGCCGAGCCATTGCGACCGCTTTTGCTAAAGAAGGCGCTAAAGTGGTGATTACCGGTCGTGGTCAGGAAACCTGTGATTCGGCTGCTAAAGAAATTGGAGGCCAAACCATTGGCGTAGCAACGGATATGAAGAGTTCAGCCAGTCTGGCTGCTCTGGTTGATAAATTGAAAAAAGATTATGGCCAAATTGACGTGCTGGTTAATAACGCCGGCGTCACCCGCGATAACTTATTGTTACTGATGAGTGAAGACGAATGGGATGATGTTTTGGACACCAATTTAAAAGGTAACTTCACATCAACCCGGCTCGTTGCTAAACAGATGCTTCGTAAAAAACAGGGTCGTATTATCAACATGGCATCGGTTGTAGGTATTTCGGGTAATGCCGGACAGGCCAATTACAGTGCCTCTAAAGGTGGCTTGATTGCTTTTACCAAAACAGCTGCCCGCGAACTGGCTGGCCGCAGTATTACGGTTAATGCCGTTGCCCCGGGTTTTATTAAAACCGATATGACCGAAAAACTGCCTCCCGAAGTGATTGAAAACGCTAAAAAGAACATTCCTTTGGGTGAAATGGGCACCCCCGAAGACATTGCTGCGGCGGTCCTGTTTTTAGCCTCTCCGGAAGCGAAATACATCACAGGGCAGGTTTTAAATGTCGACGGCGGGATGGTGATGGCCTAGACCGGGCTTACGGCCTTTGGCCAGTTTTGGCAAGGTGACCCTTGAGAGGTCGGTTGTCAGTGTTTTTTTTTGATAATACACTTTGCGTCTTCATTAATAAATCAACCCAGGGGGTGACTTGTGGCGCTAACTGAAGCAGAAGTATTTGATAAAGTGAAAAAAGTAGTCGTAGAACAGCTCGGAGTAGCTGAAGGCGAAGTCAAGAAGGAAGCTTCTTTCATCGAAGATTTAGGAGCAGATTCTTTAGACACGGTAGAACTCGTGATGGCTTTAGAAGAAGAGTTCGATACTGAAATTCCTGACGAAGATGCTGAAAAATTGCAGACTGTCGGAAGAACAGTAGAATATATCGTTAAACACTTTAACTAGTTTAAATTTAACAATAAATAAAGGTAGAGATAGGTCAGAGCCGTGAATATCTCTACCTTTTTGCTCGTTAATATAGGTGGTCAAAAATGAGTTCAAAAAAAAGAGTCGTTGTCACTGGTCTTGGAACTGTTTGTGCCGTTGGCAAAAACACACAAGAAACTTGGGATAACTTATTAGCAGGAAAATCAGGAATCTCAACAGTTGAAGAATTTAAAACCCTGGGACTTAATTCCACAGTTGCTGGAAAAGTTTTGGATTTTGATATTCTTCAATATGATCCTGAACTCAATGCTAAAGATGCCCGCAAAATGGCTCGTTTTACTCAATTTGCTTACGTCGCCGGACTTGAAGCGGTTAAAGACTCAGGTCTAGATATTAAAAAAGAAGCTGAAGAAATTGGTTGTTGGATTGGATCAGGAATTGGCGGCATTGAAGTCTTAGAAGAACAAATGAAGGTTCTTTTAGAAAAAGGGCCTCGCCGCAATAGTCCTTTTATGATCCCGATGATGATCGCTGATATGGCAGCTGGCCAACTTTCGATTCGGGTTGGGGCAAAAGGGCCTAACGCTTGTACGACCAGTGCGTGCGCGTCGGGAACACACTCCATTGGTGATTCTTTTAGAAAAATCCAAAATGGTGAAGCGATAGCGATGATTACTGGCGGTGCAGAAGGGGCTGTGACTCCGCTCAGCTATGCTGGTTTTTGTGCGGCACGTGCTCTGGCTACTGCTTACAATGACACACCCGCGAAAGCTTCTCGTCCCTTTGATAAAACTCGTGACGGCTTTGTGATGGGCGAAGGCGCTGGGATTTGTGTGCTTGAAGAATTAGAACACGCTAAAGCGCGCGGAGCTAAAATTTATTGTGAAATTGTAGGTTACGGCGCCACCGGCGATGCTTATCACATTACCTCTCCTGCTGATTGCGGGGAAGGCGGAGCGCGTGGAATGGCCAAGGCGTTAAAAGATGCCGGCTTAAAACCTGAAGATGTTTCTTATATTAATGCACATGGCACATCGACTGATGCCAATGATAAAAATGAAACGATGGCGATTAAAACTGTTTTTGGTGAATATGCTAAAAAAATTCCAGTCAGCTCAACCAAAGGCGCGATCGGACATTTATTGGGTGCTGCCGGCGGGGTGGAATTTAATTTTATTTGTAAGGCTGTTCAAACGGACATGATTCCGCCGACGATTAACTATGAAACTCCTGATCCAGAATGTGATCTAGATTATGTGCCTAATAAAGCCCGCAAAGCGACGGTAAATGTGGCAATTTCAAATTCGTTTGGATTTGGCGGCCATAATGCGATCTTAGCGGTTAAAAAATATAAACCTTAATTTAGTCTTCCAATAGCAAAACGCCACACCTTGATAATACTGCCGTTGATGTTTTCAGGATCTAGTTCGCTTGTCGTAAATCCTAATGCTTTGTGTCGGTAAGAAATTAAAACAATTTGGGCTAGTTTCTTAATTAAATCTAAACCTAATGCCCCTGAAACATAATTACAAACGACTTTAAATCTTTCTCTGGGGACTTCAGTCAAATTTCTAGGCAGTCCAGGTCCGCAGTCTTCAACGTTTATCTCAACGGCGCTGTCAAATATTTGTAAAAGAATTTTAACGCTGGGATTTTTGTGTTCATTTTCTGGCTGCTTTGCTCTCAGTTTTTCTAGGCGGGCCAGAGAAGAAGTGACTGCATTAGTAATAAGTTCTTCCAAAATTAGGCTCACTGCCAGGATGTCATCTTTTGAATGTTTAATTTCTTTTTGTGTCCAAAAATTTTCTACGTTGAGTGTTAGCTCCTGAATGATTTTACTGCACTGATCTGCATAATTTTTGAAATTAAAATTTTCTGTAGAAAGAGTAATCAATTCCCTTTTCTGAAAGCGGTGTTTAATATCTACCGCAATCACTCGTGTGAGGCACAAGTACATTTTTAAACTCTTTCTCCCCCGTTTTGCTATCATCCATTCGCTTATGCGAGTTCATCCTCTTGAAAACAAAGTCCGCTCTCAAGGTTTTAAACACATCGCCGGTTTTGACGAAGCAGGCCGTGGCCCTATGGCCGGACCTGTGGTCGCCGCCTGCATTATTTTGCCAGAGGGTTTCCGGAGTGAAATGTTAGACGATTCAAAAAAAATTTCAAGAAAAAATCGCAACATCTTATTTGAAAGTTTGACAAAGTCGAATTTACCTTACGGCATTGGTATTTCCTCGGTAGAAGAAATCGACCGGATGAACATCTTTCAAGCCAGTATGTTTGCCATGAAAAAAGCCTTTGATCAGATGATTAAGCAGTTTGGCGTGACACCGGATATGGGTTTTATTGATGGCCACTTAAAAAGTCCGTATTTAACGATTCCTCAAATGCCCGTGGTGAGGGGCGATTCTAAAATTATGAGTATTGCCGCGGCATCGATACTCGCCAAAGTCACCAGGGATGAAATGATGCTTAAGCTTGCAGATCAGTATCCAAAGTATGGTTTTGAAAAGCATATGGGGTATGGCACTGCTTTTCATGAATCGATGGTTAAAAAACATGGTCGCTGTCCAGAACATCGCAAGACTTTCCAATTTGCATTTGAGAAAGAACAGCTGCCCCTTAAATTGGCATAAATTTTGTAATTAAATTAATGTGGTTAATCCCTTAGGTAAACCGGGCGAAGATTTTGCCGAAAAGTGTTTAAAAAATGACGGTTTTACTATTCTAGCCCGTAATTTTCAGCGTCGTGGTTTTGAAATTGATTTAATTGCTAAAAAGAATAATCGAATTTATTTCTTTGAAGTCAAAACTTATGCTGCGACTAGTCGAGTAAAGGCCGAAGAACAAATTACCGCGCGTAAAATTAAAAAGTTAATCAAAGGCGCTCAATTTTTTTTACTCACTCAGCCACGCCGAGAGTGGGGCTGTGTTTTTGAACTCATAAAAGTTTTTAAAGAAGATCAAAAACAAAAAGCAGTGAGAATCCCGATAGAGATTTTTTAATGTTTAAATCGTTAACGGATTTAAAGACGGGGCCCAATTTTCGTCGTAGTCATCTTCAATTGCGCCATATTTTTGTTCGTACCAAATCATCATTTTGTTAAGGATTTCTGACATTTTGTGATGCGCTAAAATCTCTTTTAACTTATTTTTTGATAATGATTTTGCCCAGAGCGAATAAACAGTTGATAGATCATAAGATAGTTCGAACTGATGACTGCCGTTTAAAGGCCAGCCAATTTGATTGAGATAACTCAGGGCAACGCGTCGCATTTGAAAATGACCAATCATGAGTTCATTAAGATCAGTCGTGTCACGATCTACTTTGAAATGATGACTCGGTGCAATCACTGTGGTTTTAGGCACGGTTCTCCTGACCATTTTTTCTAAAAAATGAGCAAAGTGGTTGTAGCGATTGTTATGGTGTATTCGGACAGCTTTGTTTAACCTGGGATGATGTTTTAACTCTCTGTGGATCACGTTGCTAACCACTCCTTTAAATTGTTCGCTACGATAAGCTAATGGCTTTGAAGAAATAAAAATCATATTTTTAATTTCTTTACGTCTTTTACAACGGATCATTTTTTGGAATTTTTTGAAATACAAAATCTTTTTTAAAAGGACGTATTTTTTTATTTTCTGAAGTGCTTTAGTAAAGGCTCTGCAATCAAAAACACCGCCATCGATATGATGTTCGTCATCAATGATGACCCTTTCTTTGACGAGCACAGGAATGCTGGCGGTGGCTTGCATCACAGCTTTTCGTTTTTCTTGTCCTGTTTTGATATCTTCTTTTAATAAAGTTTTATATTCAAAATGAGCAGGTTTAACAGTTTCGGCATTGGTTGTATGAATATGTAGATTTGTTTTGCTCTTTGCAATTAAGTCATCATTGATAAGGCCTGATCGATAGAGGAAATCAACCAGTTTTTCTATATTAAAAATTGATTTGGGTGCTATTCTGTTTAATAAGAAAATTTTTGAAATAGTTTTAGCAAAACGTCCGCCATATTGGGCAATATTATGAGAATAAAGACGACCCCAGTTAGAAACACTTGAATCAACATTTTCGCTTATGTGAACATAAGAACTAGTGACCCGAGCCATGCTGTTAGAAAAGAAACCAGCTGTTACTTTGCTGGCAGCTGAAACTGTAAACCAATCATCAGCTGCAATAGGAGAATGAGGATTAAGATATTTTGTTTCTTCGAAAATTTGTAAAACACCGCCTTGTACGACTGCTCCGCGTGCTCCGCCGCCTTCACCGCTGACACTTATATTTTTGAGAGCCTTGTCCCAAGCAATTCCAAAAAATCTTTTAATTTTTCCAGGAGTTTTTAAATACATTCGAGGATGGATATAGACGTCACTATCAAAAGCTAACACTTTACGTGCGAGGCGCATTCGTTCTCTCCCCCCAAGAACTTTCGAACTGCAAAAATCATATCAGAAATGCAACAGTCGTTTCATCTTTTGCCGTCCCAAATCTTGGGTTTTGCTTGACTTTTTTAAAAGCCAATTCAATTAAAGATATCGTTTGGAAAGTTAGAAAGTTGCTAGTTTAGAGAATATCCCATTCGTCCAAGCAAAACCGCGCTGTGCCGGATAGCGCCCGCCAGTGGGAACGGTGCCCCTGATCACATCATAGCGTTCCCAAAATTGACCTGTTTTTTCAAAAACACTATTACATAAATCAAGCCATTTATCTGTAATGCGCTTTGCTTCATCTATATAGCCATAATTTTTAAGGCCCTGAATTACAACCCACTGAAGTGGCGGCCAACCATAGGGATAATTCCACTGGTCTTCTGTATGACCATAGGCTTGATCACAAGTGAGAATTCCATAATTTGTTTCAAATTTATTTAAATTTTTAATGATTACTTCGGCTTGTTCTTTTGAAGCGGCGTTTACGAATAGTGGGAAGAACCCGGCTGCACTCCAAATTTTTGATTGCGCTTGCGTGTCAAAATTGAAATCAAAATAAAAGCCTTGTTCTTTATTCCATAAATGTTGGTTGATTAATTTTTGACGGACTTTATTGCGCTCTATCCAAAGCGTCTGATCTTCTTTTAAATGTAAGTCGATACAAAATTTAATAAAAAGATTTTCATATTCAAAAAGTAAACAATTTAAATCGACTGGATTATGGACAGGACAATCTTCTTCAAAGCGGGGGGTGTAATCCCAGCCTGATTCACAGACTGCTAAATGATGTAAATCGAGCGGTGTGTTTTTTTCATTTTCGTTTTTGCCTTCCCACAGAGGTTTGTCGTTAACTATTTTTAAATGAGCACTATGGCAGTAACGTGATAAACCATTTTGGGTTTTGTGATCGCCGCACCAAACTAATTGATATTCTTTTTTGGCCACTTCGTAAGCTCGCAATAGCCACAGTTTATCGTGATTTATTTTGTAAACCAGATCAATCATGAGTGCTAAAAAAGGTGGCTGAGAGCGATTTAAGTAAAATGTGCGGTTGCCATTAGGGATGACGTTGTATTTTTGAAAGAGATATAAAAAATTTTCGACAATACCTTCTAGAAGAGCTTTATTTTTTTCGTGGGCGAGACCCAGCATCGCAAAGTATGTGTCCCAATAATAAAACTCATCAAACATGCCACCCGGCACAATGTAAGAGTGGGGGACAGAAATTAAACTTTCTTCCATTTTGGGATGATCAACAATCAAAGTCGGCCAGAACGATTCGATCCAATTTAAAGCGTTTTGATATTTATTTTGATTGAACTTTTTTGAGGGCATGCCTCATTATGCCCAGAAATAATCAGTTATTTTCTGCGTCTCTTCTTTCTTTTTCTTTTTTATCTTTTTCTCTTTTGTAAAAAAGAATAGCTGCTCCGTACTGCACTAAATCTAAAAACTTCGCGAGGTCGTCTGCTGTGAAAGGATGTTCTTCTGAAAGGAAAATAGCCTCACTATTTATTAAATAATCATCTCCTTGGACGGTTTCCTGAGCTTTTACAAAACGATGATTGCTTTCGAGGCTTTCATCCAGAATGACATAAACTTCGACACCTTCAATCGTGTTTTTAAAATGTATTTCTACATCATCTTTTTTTAAAAACTCGTATACAGGGGGAATAGCGACTTCTCCAGGTAAAGACTGAATTTTCGTATAACTGCTTAAATAAAAATAATGATTTTTCAAAAGTTCGTGGATAAAGTTTTTTGCAATGTTTTCCGACTGCCTTATTAAGGCCATTTCTTTTTCTTTTACTTCTTCTCGTAAGAAGCTGCCCATTTGGGAGACGTTTTTGAGATCAGATCTTAAATATTGAATTAATAAAATGCCTATCAATGCGGTATTGATAAAAGACTGGTTGGACAACGCGGCCATTTGTGGGAAGCAGAACGAAAAAGATAAATAAGTGTCTAACAAAATCTGTAATGAGTAATCTTTTAGAAATATTTTACTTTGTTTTCGTTCTTCTACGAAACTGATATGCATAACTATTTTTAATCGTTTAATGAGTTTGTTTATTTCAAAAATTTTTTGAAATATATGTTTCAATTGAAACGATAAATTTTATGAGTGTAAATAATAAACATATTGTGGCGATTATGACTTCTCAGGTTTTTAACGATTACCAAAAATTGCTTCAACAAAAAGTGAGTGAAGCTGATTCCCCTAAAGAAAAAATAAATATATTATTTGATGGAGCCAAAGATTTGTTCTGGGCTTGTCGCAACTGCGATTCATTCAAAAAAAGCCTGAAATATTACCTGACCGTATTGGATTTGTTGGCACAATCTATCCCTTACAGTGAAAAAGTGCCTTTGACATTGTTTTTAGAAACTAGAGTTAAGGTATTGAGTATGTTAAATAAGAAGGCTGTTGCCCATTTATCTGAAATTTCTGGTAATCATTGAATAATATTTAGACAGATGTCTTTTTTGCCGTTAGCATTATTTCATTGTGCTTAAAATCATTTATGGTCCTACGGCAGTAGGTAAAACAGCTTATGCGATTGATTTCGCTTTAAAAAATAATGCCGAAATTATTTCAGCGGACTCCATGCAAATTTATAGAGGAATGGATATTGGCACAGCCAAACCAACCCCTGCAGAACGTGCTCAGGTGAAACATTATTTGGTAGATGTCGTTAATCCCGATGAAGATTTTTCGGTGGCGCAATTTATTAAATATTGCCAATACGACATGGAAAAAATTTTTGCTAAAGGAAAAAATATTTTGATCGTGGGCGGGACCGGGCTTTATTTAAATGCGCTGATTAACGGTTATAACTTTCCACAGATCGAAAAAAATGATGAATTACGAAGACAGCTAGAAACCGAAGCCAAAGAAAAAGGTCTGGGCGTTTTGCATGAGCGTCTGCAAAAAATAGATCCGGAGTCGGCTTTAAAAATTCATCCCAATGACGAATTTAGAATTGTGAGAGCGCTTGAAATTTTTGAACTGACTGGAAAGCCCAAATCTCAAATTGCGACCAAAGGAAATTCTATTTTGCCTAAAGACTTTGAGCTAATGGAAATAGAAATGGACCGTGATAAATTGTATGAACGCATTAATTTAAGAGTGGATGAGATGTTTCAAAAAGGTTTAGTGGATGAAGTGAAGGGTTTGTTAGAAAAATATTCACCTGAACTTACTTCGATGCAGGCGCTGGGCTATAAAGAAGTCGTTAAATATTTAAAAAATGAGCTGACTTTGGAAGAGTGTGTAAATGAAGTAAAGCAGGGCACCCGCAACTTCGCTAAACGCCAATTAACCTGGTTTAGGTCTTTTAGTAATTTAAAAAATAAGTGAAACTGGACACTGATTTATGACGATAACTAATGGGAGAAACAAATGATTAATTATAAAGCGATAGCAACAACAGCAGATACAAAAATTAAAGAAGATCCTACAAAACCAGGAGGCATAAAGTTTGTCATCCCTGGAGTTGTTGGAGTCGCTACTGGCATTGGTTTAGCAGTGCATGCCAATAAAATGAATAAAGAAATTGCAGGTAGTGCTCCCGTTAGTTTAAAAAGTGATTGGACCGCCTCTATTGGTTTTGTGTTGGCTGGGACGATAACTATTCTCTCAGGACTTTTTATTAAATGGGGAATCTGGGGATTTTCTAAAAGTACCAAGTCAGATACAGATCACTAATTCGTTTCCTAAGGGTTTTCTTTTTGAATTCTTCTTTTATAATGGCCTTCGGCCTTAGGAAAATTTTGTCCGGCTTACTGACAACATCTCCCTGGGGTTAGTTTCTATATTAGGTTGTGATGTGTATGAAATTTACCAAGATGCATGGGCTCGGTAACGATTTTATTGTTATCGATGAACGTGAAAAACAAATCAAAACTGATTTCATTGGTTTAGCCAAAAAATTGTGTGATCGTCATTTAGGGATTGGCGCTGATGGCCTGATTCGTGTTCTCCCCTCCAAAACCGGCGACTATAAAATGGAAATTATTAACTCGGATGGTTCTGTGCCCGAAATGTGCGGCAACGGCATTCGCTGCTTCGCCAAATTTATTTACGATAATGAAACCAAACCTAAAACCGAATATAAAGTTGAGACAGGCGCTGGAATTTTAATTCCGGTCCTCGATGTTAAAAATAAAAATGTCACCGGTATTACAGTTGATATGGGTGAACCCATTTTAGAACCAGCCAAAATTCCGATGGTGGGTTACAAAGAAAATTTAAATCAAAGCATTCGCGTGTTTGGTGAAGAATATATTTTTACTGCTGTTTCGATGGGTAATCCGCATATCGTGATTTTTGGCGTCGATTTAAAAAATTTAGAGTTAAACGAAGTGGGCCCAGATTTGGAAAATCATAAAGCGTTTCCAGCCCGCACCAATGTGCATTTTGTGAATATTATTTCGCGAAATGAAATTCGCGTACGCCACTGGGAGCGAGGCGCGGGAGAAACTTTGGCCTGCGGCACGGGCGCTTGTGCTTGTGTAGTAGCAGGAGTTTTAGGAAATAAATTAGAAAGAGTGGTTACTGTGCATGTGCCGGGCGGAGATTTAAAAATTCGTTGGGACGAAAAAACAAATCATGTTTTTATGCAGGGACCGGCTGAAACCGTTTACTCTGGAGAATTAAAAGGAGAATAGTAATGATCAATACAAAGAAGTCGATCCGCGCAAAAAGAATTTCAAATACCCCACCGTATTTATTTGCAGAAATAGATAAGAAAAAAGCGGCAGCAGTTGCCAAAGGTATGGATTTAATTAGTTTCGGAATTGGCGATCCAGATATGCCGACCCCCAAACACATTGTCGATGCAATGCATGCGGCCATTGATGATGCCAAAACTCATGATTATCCGCCTTACGAAGGCACCAAAGAATTTAGAGAAGCGGTATCAAGTTGGATGCAAAAACGTTTTGGAGTAGCGATTGATCCTGTAAAAGAAGCAATGGCTCTGATTGGTTCTAAAGAAGCGATAGCACATATGCACA
Source organism: uncultured bacterium (assembly GCA_964390935.1). Classification (GTDB taxonomy): domain Bacteria; phylum Margulisbacteria; class CAYMKA01; order CAYMKA01; family CAYMKA01; genus CAYMKA01. The sequence goes on along the minus strand of CAYMKA010000010.1, from coordinate 5,960 downwards.
CAGCTCTTATCGATAAGGATGACGTATGCTTGATTCCTTCCCCGTCTTACCCCGTTTATCGCGTTGCGACCATTTTTTCAGAAGGCATTCCTTATAACCTGCCTTTAAATGAAGCAAACAACTTTTTGCCTGATCTAAAAAAAATTCCGGCTGATGTCTTAGCAAAATCAAAAGTGATTTGGGTGAATTATCCTAATAATCCTACCGGAGCAGTGTGTGATTTGAGTTTTTACGAGGAGCTTGTTCATTTTGCAAAGAAAAATAATATTATCGTTTGCAGTGACAACGCTTACAGCGAAATGACCTATGATGGCTTTGTGGCACCTTCGATACTCCAGGTTCCTGGCGCCAAAGATGTGGCCATTGAGTTTTTGTCTCTTTCTAAGGCGTACAACATGACTGGCTGGCGCCTGGGCATGGCTGTTGGGAATGAAGAACTTATTGCCGCTCTCGGCATTGTGAAAACCAATACTGATTCAGGTCAATTTAAAGCTATTCAAAAAGCAGGCACCGTGGCATTAACTTCTAGCCAGGACTGTATAAAAGAAATGAATAAAATTTATCAAAAACGCCGAGATGTGATGACAAATGGTCTTAACTCGCTGGGTTGGAAATTAACTCCGATTAAAGGAACTTTTTATATTTGGGCAAAAATTCCGCCTCGCTTTAAATCATCAGCAGATTTTTGCGGTCACGTGCTGGATGAAACTGGAATTGTTTTGGTTCCTGGCAACGGCTATGGCCCAGAGGGCGAAGGTTATTTTCGTGCAGCAATTACCGTCAGTGAAGAAAAAATTAATGCCGGCATCGCTCGTCTAAAAGAAAAGAAAATTACTTTTAATTAATGGCTGACAGTAAACAAAAACTCGACGAGCTGCAAAAACTGATTGGTTATCAGTTTAAAGATGTTGCGCTACTAGAGCGAGCCATGACTCATAAGTCCTATGTTCATGAATCCGGTCACCGTCACCTTAAACACAACGAGCGTCTCGAATTTTTTGGTGATGCAGTTCTAAAGTTAGTGGTTTCCGAATACATTATGAAAAAATTTCCCGATCAAGATGAAGGAGAGCTCACCAAGCTGCGTGCGAGGGCTGTGAGCGACAATCATTTATACAAAATTGGCCGTGATTTGGGATTGGGTCAGTATCTCACTATGAGTGAAAACGAACGCCGCACCGGAGGAGAAAAAAGAAAGTCTAATTTGGCCAACACGGTAGAGGCTTTGTACGGAGCCACTTACTTGGATGGAGGCATAGAACCAGCCTCAGCATTAATTTTAAATTTAATGAAGAAAAGCATAGATCAAATCATTATTGCTGATGAAGACAAAGACTATAAATCGGCTCTTCAAGAATGGGTGCAGCGCCAAGGCCAAAATTTACCCGAATATAAAGTCCTTAAAGAAACAGGTCCTGATCACCAAAAGGTTTTTTTGGTGCAAGTGAGGGTAGGTAAAGGATTGCGCCGGCCTAAAGCGGATGGCGAAGGGCGTACCAAAAAAGAAGCCGAACAAAGTGCTGCCAAGAACCTTCTGGCTACGATGGAAAAGAAAAGCTCCAAAGTGTAATATCGGACACCCTCATGTTTATTAAAAAGCTAGAACTCCAAGGTTTTAAAACGTTTGCAGATAAAACCACCGTTGAATTTAAACAAGAAGCCAAGATTACGGTGATTGTCGGTCCTAACGGCTGCGGCAAAAGTAATTTGCTTGATGCCATGCGCTGGGTATTGGGGGAACAAAGCGTCAAGTTACTTCGCGGCACGACTCAAGAAGAGATTATTTTTGCTGGTTCGAATGATCGTAAACCCACCTCAATGGCTGAGGCAGAGCTCACCATTGATAACAGTTCTGGAAAAATCAAAATGGATTTTTCTGAAATTTCGATCAAACGAAAACTGTATCGTTCGGGTGAGAGCGAATACTTCATTAATAAGGAACAGGTTCGTTTAAAAGACATTCAAAATTTATTTTTAGATACTGGTCTAGGAAAAGGCTCTTATTCGATTATCGGCCAAGGTCAGGTAGAGCAAGTTCTGACTTCCAAACCTATAGATCGTCGTAGTATTTTCGAAGAAGCGGCCGGCATTAACCAGTATAAATCTCGTAAAGTGGCCACGCTTCGAAAGTTAGAACAAACCCATCAAAACTTATTGCGCTTGCAGGATTTGCGTTCTGAAATTCATGGCCTTTTAGGACCTCTCGAAATTCAAGCGGGGAAGGCTCAAGAGTATAACGATTTAAAAACCCAACTTTCTGAAATGGAAATTGGACTTTATAAAGAGCAGATCGAAAAAGGCCGGGCGCGCGGTGTTGAACTTGAAACTAAAATTAACGAAATTAAAGGTCAGTTAGAAAAACTTCGTAGCGAAAATGTGAATATCGATCAAAAACGAGATGAATACAAAGCTCAAATTAAGTCTTTAGAAGAAAGAATTGAAGCGTATCGCCAAGAGTCTTCTCAAACTCGCGGCAAAATGGAACTGGCCCAAAGTGAAATTAAAGTCAGCCAAGAACGCGAAGCAGCTCAAAAAGAACGTTTGGAGCAAATTGCAATTGAAAAAGAGAATATTCAAAAAAATATCGAAACATTAGAAGCGACTTTAGTGAGTTCAGGAGAAGACCAAAAGGCCAGTGAAATGGCTTTAAATGAAATGGAAGTGTCTTTTACTCAAAAAGACGAAGAAACTCGTACCCACTTTGAAAAATGGCAAAGTCTTAGCGATGACATTGAGAAGTTAAGAAAATTGCTTTTAGGGATTGATGATGAATTAACCCGCGAACGCCACATGCAGGTCGATTTAAAATCTCAAGAAAAATATTTTCAAGAAGATTTACTCACTTTAAAAAACCGCCTGCAAAAATCAGAAGAAAATCAAATCGAAACGGATAGTCGTTTGAAAGAGGCTCAAAATAAAAAACAAGAACTCATTTCTAAGCAAAGCCAATTGGCGCGCAATCGAGAAGTTCTTTTTTCGACCCGCAGTCAAAAAGAAGAAATGCGCCGAAAACTTTTGGAGCAAAAGCAGCTTTTAAAACAGTCTTTTGACTCAAAGAGCGCCCGCCTCTCTCTTTTGAAAGAAATGCAAAGTAATTACGAAGGTTTTGATCGAGGAGTGAAAGCCATGCTGATCGCTAAAAAAGATCAGCCAGGTGAATTTGGTTCTATCTTAGGGGTAATGGCTGATTTAATTGATTCTCCTAAAGAATATGAAACCGCCGTGGAAGTGGGATTAAGCGGACTCTTGCAGGCCGTGGTTGTGCCTACCACTGACGATGCTAAAAAATGTATTCGTTATTTAAAAGAGAATGGTTTGGGCCGCGTCACCTTTATTCCATTAGATCAAGTTTTTGACGAAAAGGCCTTGCCGCAAAGTTTGGCTGAAAAAGTAAAACCGAAGAATTCGGTTATGCAAAAACTTATTAATTATTTACTCGGACCTATTTTGGTTTCTCAAGACATTGATAACGCTTTTAATAATATTGCGAAATTAAGTCGCTCTGGATTTTTAAAAATTGTGACTCTGTCCGGCGAAGAATTTTTATTAGGGGGAATGATTACCGGCGGCGCATCAAAACAAGTGAGCTCGACTTTATTAGGCCGTAGCCGTGAGGTTACTGAACTTGAAAAAGATGTGGCTCAACTTACCCGTGAGTTAGATCAAAAAACGATTGAAGAAAAACAAACTCAAGCAGAATTGGAAGAAGCGCAACATGGTTTAGAAGTGCTGGGCAATGAAGTGCACTTAATTGAAGTTGAACAAGGTTCATTGGCTAATGACGAGGCGCGTTTAAAAATTGAAGTGACTAAAATTCAAAATGAAATTAGTGACAATAAAGAACAGATTGCCAACAAGAAAAAGAATTTAGATGAAGTGACAGCGGCTCAAAAAACCAAGCAAAGCTTAATTGACGTCAAGATGGCCGAGCGTGCGAAAGAGCAACGTTCTTTGGACGCCAAAGAAGAAGAATTCAAAAACTTTTTAGCTGAAAAAGAACAAGCGAATCAAGTTTTAACTGAAATGCGCTTAAAGCTGGCGACGGCTAAAGCTAATTTGCGTCAGGTTCAAATTAAAATTCAAAACGTAAATGAAAGTATTGCCGAACAAAAACGCCAATACAGTCACCGTGATGAAGAAATCGAACGACTGACTTTAAAATTAAAAGAAGCCAGTCAAAAAGTTGCCCAGACTCATGAACAGCTGCCGCTTTTATCTCAAGTGTTTGAAGATTTTAATCAAAAATTACGTGATGCTCAGTTAGAGCGTGAGCGCTTTCAAAATGATTTAGAAGTTTTAGAACGTACCATCCGCAGTGCCTCCGAAGTAGAACGAGATTTTCGTCAAAAGTTGTCAGTAGAAGAAATTAATCAGGCTAAAACCAGTGCTGAACTTGAAACCATTCGTCAGCTGCTGGCGACAGAATATGACATTACTTTAGATGACGTTTTAAAAGTTCCCGGTGTTCAAGGCAATTATGAAGAAGTTAAAGAAACGGTAGAAAACTTACGCCGCAAAATGAAACGTTTAGGTCCCGTGAATTTGTTGGCCATTGATGAATTTGCTGCTCAAAAAGAACGTTTAGAATTTATTGAAAAACAATGTGGTGATTTAGAAAAAGCCAAAGAAGACTTGTATCAATTAATTAAAGAACTCGATCAGTTGGCTGAAAAGAGTTTTAAAGATACTTTCTATAGTATTAAGAAAAACTTTGAGCAAATTTTTACCCAACTTTTCCGCGGAGGAGAAGCAGAGCTTTCCTTAACTGAAAGCACTAATGTCTTAGAAGCAGGCGTTGATATTTATGCGCAACCGCCAGGAAAAAAACGTCAAAACTTAATGCTTTTATCTGGCGGAGAAAAAGCGCTAACAGCGATTGCGTTGTTGTTTGCCATTATGAATGTGAATCCGGCACCGTTTATTATTTTGGATGAAATTGACGCCGCGCTGGATGACGCGAACAATGTTCGCTTTGCTGAAATGTTGGCACAGTTTGCGAGTCAATCCCACTTTATGGTGATTACTCACAAAAAACCAACCATGTCAGTGGCGGGTTCTATTTATGGGGTGACCATGCAGACCTCGGGTGTCTCTAAATTATTATCCATGTCTCTGCAGAAAGCTTCGCAAAACTAATGGCGGCCGTAATTATCGACGGCAAAAAAATTGCCGGGGATATTCTCAGTCAATTAAAAAAAGAAGTTTCTAATTTTTCTCCTAAACCTAAATTAGTTGTTGTCATTGTTGGTCAAAACCCGGCTTCTGAAATTTATGTAAGTAACAAACACAGAACCGCCCAAGAAATTGGTTTTTTGTCAGACGTGATTAAACTGCCTGAAAGTACTTCTCAAAAAGATCTTTTGGCACAAGTTCAAAAACTAAATGAAGACAAAACGGTTTCGGGAATTTTGGTGCAATTGCCACTGCCTAAACAAATAGATGAAAAAGAAATCCTTTTGGCGATTGACCCGGCCAAAGATGTAGATGGATTTCATCCCGAAAATATTGGAAAACTGGTTGCAGGCATTGAAACTCAAGTGCCTTGCACTCCGCTGGGTTGTATGAAAATTTTAGAAACTCTGTCTCACGACCTGACAGGAAAAAAGGCGGTAGTGGTTGGCCGCAGCAATATTGTGGGCAAGCCAGTTGCGCTGCTTCTTTTGGCAAAAAATGCGACTGTGACCGTTTGTCATTCTAAAACTAAAAATTTAAAAGATGAGGTTAAACAAGCAGATATTGTGATTGCAGCGGTGGGGCAGGCCAAATTAATTACTGCTGACATGATTAAACCTGGCGCCTGGGTGATTGATGTGGGGATCAACAGACCTGCGGGTGGAAAAATATGTGGCGATGTCGACTTTGACGCAGTCAAGGAAGTTGCCGGAGCGATTACGCCGGTGCCTGGCGGTGTGGGGCCGCTCACCATTGCCTGTCTGCTTTTAAATACCTGGAATGCTCAC
>CAYMKA010000009.1:0-25396 GCA_964390935.1 uncultured bacterium | reverse complement strand
ATGACTTCTTTTACTTTGGTGCCGACGGGAATTGAAATCACTTGAGGGTTCATGGCTTGTCTAACTGTTAATGTTTCCATGAGTCCCGCATCTTGTCCGCCCGAAATTTTGACTCCGCGACGTGAGAGCTGCACTGCCGAAATTGATTCTTGTTTAATCATATTCATGAGTAGACTACTAATCACACAAGTTAACATCACAGGCAAAATAATTTGATAGTTGCCCGTCATTTCAAAAATAATAATCATCGCAGTAATGGGCACGTTAAAAACAGCGGAGAACATTCCGGCCATGCCCACAATTGCATATGCTCCGGGATAAGCAATGCTGCCAGCCATGCCGAATAAATCAAAGGCGTGCAACACTTGTCCAAACGCGCCGCCAATCATTGCACCAATAAAAAGGGCAGGCGCAAAAGTTCCTCCCGGTGCACCTGAGCCGACAGTAAGCGAAGTAGTAATAATTTTTCCAAACGCCAAAATAATCAGCATGATCAGCGGAAATTGATTGCGCATCACTGCATCAATTCCACTGTAACCAGTTCCCATTAAATAAAACGAATACAAACCTAATAATCCAACCCCTAGTCCGCCGAAAAAAGGCCTGATGGGTTCTGGAATTTTTAATGTTTTTGCAATAAACCCTTTATTAAAAACGTCTTCTGTGAAATATAAAAATCTAATAAATAAAGTTGCCATCACTGCACACAAAATTCCTAAAATCACATAATTAAAAAGTTCAATCGGTGAAATGAGATGATAAGGTGGAACTTTAAAGATGGGGTAGCTGCCCATTACCGATCTGGAAATAACAGAGGCAACAACCGCTGCAATCACAATAGGCGAAAAAACCCGTGCGGTAAATTCTCCAATAATGGCTTCTAATGCAAAAATGACTCCAGCAATCGGAGCATTAAAAATAGCGGCAATTCCGGCAGCTGCACCGCAGCCGAGTAAATGTCTGTTGCGTGCAGCAGACATTCCGAAAAGTTGTCCGACGCCTGAGCCGATCGCTGAGCCAATTTGAATAATGGGTCCTTCTTGTCCGCTGGACCCTCCGCTGCCAATGGTCATTGATGAAGTGATTAATTTAAAAATAGAGACACGGGGACGAATGCGTCCGCCATGTAATGCGACGGCTTCCATGACATCTGGAATTCCATGTCCTTTGGCATCCTTGGCAAAAAAATGCAAAATAATGCCGGCAATTCCTGCACCAATAGCCGGAATTAAAACTAAAGAATATCTGCCCATAAAGGGTGAAAAAACCTTACTGAGATCACGTAAAAAAACGTGCTCAAAAAATAAAATACAGTGATGAAATAAGATGGCAGCTAAAGCCGTTAAAATTCCTACTCCTACTGAAACAATCATTAAAAAATGACCTTCGGAGAGGCGGGGGGCTAACTGGGCTAATTTAAAAAATTTTGCTCTGAGTTTCTTAAATAACTTCGAAAAAACCAACATTATTCTAATCATACTCTTCTTGTATAAATATTTATATCAAGATCGATATATAATAGAAGTTCTTATGCAAATCGGTTCCGTTAAACTTAAAAATAATCTCATTTTGGCTCCTATGGCTGGAGTGACCGATTTACCCACTCGTGCCATTGCGATTGAGCAGGGTGCCGGCATGGTGTGTGCCGAAATGCTTTCAGGGGTGGGGATCACCCGCCAAGACCTTAATGGTTTTAAAAAAATAGAAATCGACATGAACGAACATCCGATCTCTATGCAAATTTTTGGCGGCATTCCTGATGTCATGGCTGAAGCGGCCAAAATTGTAGAAGCTCGCGGTGCTGACATTGTGGATATTAATTGCGGTTGTCCCGTTAAAAAAATTACCAGTCAGTGTGCCGGTTCGAGTTTGCTTCGCGAACCTGAACTTTTAAAAAATGTGGTGAAAGCTGTTGTGAAGGCGGTAAAGGTTCCGGTGACCGTTAAAATTCGATTGGGCTGGGACGATGCTTCTATTAATGTAGTCGAAAATGCGAAGGCGATCGAAGGCGAGGGTGCTGCCATGGTGGCCATTCACGGTCGAACCCGCGCACAAGGTTATTCGCCTTTTGCAAAGTGGGATTACATTCGCCAGGCTAAAGAAGTCGTCAAAATTCCAGTGGTGGCCAGCGGAGATATTTTTACACCTGAAGATGCTAAAAAATGTTTAGAGCAAACCGGCGTGGATGGAGTGTTATTTGCCCGTGGTTTTATCGGTAACCCATGGATTATTTCTCGAACCAAAACTTTTTTAGAAACAGGACGTCTGCCCAAAGAACCGACATTTGAAGAACGTGTCCAAATGGTTTTGGACCACACTGCACGCACGATCGAATTTGTTAAAAAATTTAGCGATGATCCTATCCGCGCGGAACGCAAAGCGGTGATTGAAATGCGCAAATTTAATAATAACTATATTAAAGGCATTCCAGGTGCAGCAGACATGCGCCAAAAAATTAATCAGGCCGAGAATTTTGAAGCCCTAAAGCAGGTTTTTCGAGAGTTTCCCGTTCCGCTGGTCATGGCGATATAAAATTAAGCTATAATCTTTTCTATGTTTGCTAAGAGATCGATGTTATGTTTTTTAATATTGATTTTACTGGTTTTTTTAACCGCCTCAGATCTTCAAGCAGCCAATCCTGTGAAATCCTTTTTTTCGAAATTCAAATCATCGCCCCAGAAAGAATCTTTAAATGTGGATACAGCATTCGAGGCTGATTTTTATAAATTAATAAAACTAATCTATACCGAAAAAGGCAGTTTTCCTGAAGCTTATTCGAGGTTGGCGTCGATCTATACCGGCGAAAAATTAAAGGCTATTAATACAATTTATTTGAAATATTTGTTTCTTGAAGGGAAAAAAGAAGAATTTATAAAAGTTTTGGCTACTTTTCCTGATGATCATGTCTTTAAATCCGAATTAAAAATTGATGGAAAAAAATTACCTTTTTATAAAGAAAGTAAAAATTATACTGGCGATGAGGGTATTAATGCCTCCGCGGAATATTTTCCTGGTATTTATCATTCTAAGAATTATTCAAAAACGGATTTGTTAAATTTGTGGAAAAAAGCCGATGAACTTGACCAAACCTTCGAGGGTTTAATGTCTAAAAAAGAGTATATGCAGTTATTAGGATCTGTTTATCTTGTTTCCGAATATTCTTTTCCTGGCAGTGGCCCTTACGATGTTTTGTTTTCTAACCCATATTATTGGGCTGGTCCGCTATATCGTGATCGATGTAGTGCAGGAATAGATCCGCCTACAGAATATTGGAGATCAAAGAATGGTCGGCTTCTCAATTTTTTGTCGGACCATTTTGGTGAGTTCTATAAGGATGATGAAAAAGTCTTATTAAAAATGATGTTGATTCATAGTATTAACTTTGAAAGTAATTCTCTAGACACTGCAGATAAAGAATACAATGGTCTTAGGTCTGCAATTGAAGAACTGCTTAAAAATAAAAATCGACCTATAGCTATTTATAATTTTCCATTCTTGTCCAATGGTGAAATCTTGAAAAAAGAACAAGATGTTTCAGCCTGGATTGGTGAAAAAATTGATTTTGATAATTTGGTGATTTATAAGGCTAAGGAACTCGATAACATAATCGGAGTAGCAATCAATCACTCAATTGTTTATTTTAAAAAAGATCAACAGGGCAAGTGGATCCCGTTAATTTTTCAACAAACGGGCGAAGGCTATTGTTAAAACTATTGAGATCTAAAAATAAGTAGTGTATCTCACTACGTTTTGGGTATAATCCTATGGGATGCATTTTGACCATTACAAGGGTTTCGATTGGGACGCAGGGAATATGCACAAAGTCTCCAAGCGCATTCCTTTGGAAGTGGTTGAAAGTGCTTTTTCCAAAAATGCTTTGGTAGCGGAAGACCCGCTTCACAGCACAAATAAAGAAAAACGATTTTTATTGATAAATCTTAAAATGCTTAAACCGGTCTTTTCAGCATTTACGATAAGAAAAAATAAAATCAGGGTTATTTCGGCTAGATATATGCATGCCAAGGAGGTCAGTGAATATGAAAAAAGATAATAGAAAAAAGGTTGTTAAATCTAAACGAACTTTTTCGGAGTCTCAAATTGACCGATGGTTACAAGAAACAGATCTTACTAAACTAGATTTTCAATTAAAGCCTGTTTCGTTTAAAAGTTTAGTTAAAACCGACTGGGGTAAATTCTATGAAGATCAGCAAAAGTCTGTGCCGGTCAGTATTCGTCTGCCAGTTTTTTTCTTAACGAAAATAAAGCAAGAAGCTATTCAGAAAGGCATCCCTTATCAAATGTTGTTAAAAGTATGGTTGGCTGAGAAGCTAAATGAGGAGATGAAATCTGAGTGAAAAAAATCACAGTTTATACTAAGACGGTTTGTCCTTACTGCGATTACGCCAAAGGACTTTTGAAATCTAAAAATTTACCTTACACCGAAATTAATGTCGAAACCGATTATCCGGGTGGCAAAGAAGCCCTCGTTGCCAAAACGGGTTGGCAGACTGTTCCGCAAGTTTTTTTTGATGAAGAACTCATCGGCGGTTTTACCGAATTAAATGCCCTCAATCAAAGCGGTCAACTTGATTCAAAATTAGCATAAGACTAAACACTAGACGCTCGTATCTCCAAAAACAGGATTCTACTTGTTTACATTTGTCTTTTTTCTATAATCTTTTGCATTGCTAATTGAAACGGCGCGGCTTAAAAATAATTTGACAGAAGTTTTGAATAAGATTGAAGCCGCAAAAGTTGTTGAAAATGTGCAATTGGTCGCTGTGACCAAGTACCTTGAAACAGAAACAGTTAAACAATTATTAGCACTAGGACAGAGTCATTTTGGAGAGAATCGCTGGCAAGTGGCCCAGCCCAAAGTTGAATCTTTAAAAGGGCAGTCCATTGTTTGGCACTTTATCGGGCGTTTACAAAGTAATAAAGCAGCAGTGGTGGTAGAGCATTTTGATCTGATCCACTCCGTCGAAAGTTTGTCTTTGGCTAAAGCAATTGATAAAGAAGCAAAAAAAAGAAACAAGATTCAAAAAATCTTACTGCAGATCAACGCCTCAGGTGAGGCGAGTAAGCAAGGGTTAGAAGTAAAAAACGATCAAGATTTTTTAAACTTTGTTTCAAGTTTAGCTGAGTTTGAATCTCTGCAAATCCAAGGTCTTATGACCATGGCTCCTTTGACAGAGAATCAAACAATGATCAGGGATTCGTTTAAGAAAACGAAATCTCTTTTTGAAAAGCTGAGTGATTTGAAACAAAAAAATCTCTCGCCTTCGATTTTATCGATGGGCATGAGTGACGATTTTGAACTGGCTCTCCATGAGGGAGCGAATTTAGTTCGAATCGGACGAGCTTTAATTAAGTAGGGGGAAAAAATGGGCTTAATCAACAATATGAAAAATTTTCTGGGTTTTAACCTCGAAAATGAGCAAGAACAAGAATACGGTGAAGATACGTATTTTGATGCTCCAGAAAGTTTTTACAGCCAACGTGCCCGAGCTCGTGTTCAAAACACACAGCCCGCCTACAATCAAACCGCTCAACCCGTTTCTCGTTTAGCACAAAAAAATCAAACCAGCCCGGTGAGTGTCTCTAAAAAAGAAAAAAATTCTTCCTTAATTCAATTGCCTTTAAAAAATCGATCACGGGATGCATTCCCCGAAATTTCTTCACTGGTTATTGTTGAGCCTAAAATCTACGAAGACTCTTTATCTATTTCTTCTTATTTAAAAGAAGGAAAACCCGTTATTGTTAATTTAAAACATCTTGATCCTGTTAATGGGAAACGTTTAATCGATTTCGTATGCGGCACGGCTTATGCCTTTGAAGGCAATATGCAAAAAATTGGTCAAAATATTTTCTTGTTTACCCCAAGCTCGGTCAATATTGTTGATCACGCAGAACCAGGCATGTCTCAAGATTTTGGACAAACAGCTTCTCCGCAGAGTCCTATGACGGAACAACCTGAAACTGATTATTATCAAAACGATGATTTTATGTCGTTTAATCAATCAAATCAGGCGCGCCATCAAAATACTTATTACATCGACCCTCGTTCTGCGGAACAGACCAATATGTTCCAAAATAAGTTTGCCTAGTTTTTAATGAGCACAAAAGTCGGTTTTTTAGGCGCAGGCAAAATGAGCCAGGCGCTGATTTCCGGTTTTATTCGTTCTAAACAATTAAAAGCCGCAAACATTTGGGCGTTTTCGCCTTCTAAAGAAACCCAAAAAAAATTAAAAGCTTTAAAAATTAATGTCGCGAAGTCTCCTGAGGCATTATTAAAAGAAACCAGCGTCGTTTTTTTGGGAGTAAAACCACAGGTGCTGCCTGGGGTATTATTTGAAATAAAATCTTTGCTTAAAAATCATTTGCTGGTATCGATTGCCGCAGGTTTCCCGATTAAAAAAATTGAAAATGCATTATCTGCCAAAACAAAAATTATTCGTGTGATGCCCAATACGCCGACGCTAGTGGGTGCAGGCGCCGCAGCGATTTGTAAAAATAATGCTGTTTCGGTTAATGAATTTAAAGCGATCAAGATCCTGTTTGATTCGGTTGGCGTTTGTATTTCAGTTCCTGAATCTAAAATTCATGCGGTCACAGCGCTGAGCGGCTCCGGACCTGCTTTTGTTTTTCGCTTTATTCAGGAACTCATGATTAACGGCAGTAAATTGGGTTTATCTTCTCTGGAAGCTTCCACTCTGGCACTGCAAACAGTTTATGGATCTGCAAAGCTAGCTGCAAGCGCAGGCGTAGATTTGGAAACCCTGATCGCTCAAGTTTCGAGCCCTAATGGCACAACGGTCGCTGGACGAAAAAAATTGGAAGACGGACGACTGAGTAAAGTTATTTTTGATACACTCTCTGCAGCCAAGGCGAGATCAGAAGAATTGGCCCAAAATTAATTAAGGAAAACACTTGAGCTCACAAATTATTTATTATGTTGTTAAGGCGATCGAGATTTATAAATTTGTTTTGATTATTCGAATTTTATTGTCTTGGATTCCTCACGATCGACATCATCCTTTAATCAACTGGATGTATCGTATTACTGATCCCATTTTGGAGCCTTTTCGTCACGCAATCCCCCCTTTAGGTGGGGTTTTAGACATTTCGCCTATTATTTTATTTTTTGTCATCGATTATGCTGCTCAGCCCATGATTATCTGGGCCCTGACCTTTGTTTTTTCTTTTTTCCCTGGATTTTAACCTCAGCTTAAAACCTGATGTTAAAGTTTTGTCTCTCCTAGAAATGCTAAGATCTCTGCCCCATGACGAGCTCGCCAACACCTGATTTATTTGATTTAAAAGTTCAAAACGATCTTGAAAAAGAATCGCCTTTGGCGAACCGCATGCGTCCTACTAACCTTGATGAATTTGTCGGACAAGAACATCTTATCGGAAAAGGCAGATTGCTCCGTAAAGCCATTGAGGCTGACCGAATCAATTCACTTATTTTCAGCGGCCCGCCGGGCACCGGCAAAACCACTCTGGCTTCGATTATTGCAAATTCGACCAAATCTCATTTTGATAAATTAAATGCGGTCACTAGTAACGTCGCTGAAATTAGAAAAGTGATTGAAGATGCTAAAAATCGCCGCAAGTTTTATAACCAAAAAACGATTTTATTTGTAGATGAAATTCATCGTTTTAATAAATCACAGCAGGATGCGCTTTTGCCCGATGTAGAAGCAGGGCGAATTGTTTTAATTGGGGCGACAACTGAAAATCCTTACTTTTCAATCATTTCGGCGCTTGTTTCACGCTCTCAAGTTTTTGAATTCAAGGCACTTGAGACTAAAGATTTAGAAATTTTACTTGATCGAGCACTCACTCTTAAAAAAGGTTTGGGCGATTTTAAAATTCAACTTGATGCGAACGCTCGTGAACATTTAATCAACATGGCCGGTGGTGACGCCCGCGTGATGCTAAATGGTTTAGAGCTCGTGGTGCTCACATCACCGCAAAATAAAGATGGAAAAATTTCTGTCACCGTCGATTTAATTTCTGACTCAATTCAAAAAAAGCCTGTCATTTATACCGAAGATACTCACTATGATGTGATCTCGGCATTTATTAAAAGTTTACGAGGCAGTGATCCTGATGCGGCGATTTATTGGTTAGCTAAAATGATTTACGCGGGAGAAGATCCGCTTTTTATCGCCAGACGGCTGGTCATTTTAGCCAGCGAAGATATCGGGAATGCAGACCCGCAGGCTTTGCCTGTGGCAACGGCAGCGTTAACGGCGGTACAAAATATCGGGATGCCCGAGGGGCGTATTATTCTCGCTCAGGCTGTAACCTACCTGGCTTCAGCCCCCAAATCAAATGCATCGTATTTGGCGATTAATAAAGCACTGGAAGAAATTAAGGCCGGTGTTGATTTAAAAGTTCCCAAATACTTAAAACAAACTCCTGTTTATTCGCCCGGAGAAGCCAAACAGCAATATCAGTACCCTCATGATTTTCCAGGCCATTATGTAAAACAAAAATATTTAACCGAAGAAAAAACATATTATGAGCCTAGTGAAGAAGGCCGTGAAAAAGAGATTAAAGACCGTCTTAATAAATTGCCCAAATAAATTGAATCAATTCTAAACACAATACGATATCCCAACATCAAAATATTTTCTGGGAGGAAATATGTTATTTAATTTAAAACTCGCAGCGACACCAAGAAGACTAGGTGATGACATTGACGTTGACATTGATATTCGAAATTTTGGAAGAGAGAGTGCTTCTAAAATAGAATTACTGGCTATCGATCTTGAAAACATGATTTTAGATCATTATGTTGGCCGTGAAAAATTACAGCTTAAAACGAAGGTAGATCAGGCGATTGTTAACATCACTAGCGATATTAATAGCATAACCACGGAACTGAACCCGCCTTTAATCGCAAAACAAATTGAAAGTAAGACGGGTGCCTTTCATTTAGGTATTTTTATTGAGGGGATCTCTGCGATGCCTCTAGTGAATATCATTGTGCATGAGCATGGCAAAGATTCAAAAACTAATGAGACTGTTGTTGCTCCCAGGGTATTTGGCTGGGCCTATAATCAATTCCATGTATTGCAAAAAGATCCTGAAGAAAAAAAATCTTATATTTACTCTGAACTTCGAGCACAAATAAGTCAGTTTTTGGCAGAATTAAAAACCGCTATTCCTTCATTAGAAAAATATCTAAAAGAACTTAATGACAATTTAAGTGCCCTTTATGTGAGCATAGGAATTGAGAGATAGAGAGGATTGAGGCTGGGCTTTAAGTTTCTTTAAATTGGTTTGATTACAGTGTTAATTATTGCAACAATAGGGGCCTGGGGGTTTTAAACATGAAAAAAGCGTTTTCTCTTATCGAACTGTTAATTGTGATGTCGGTGGTCGCTATTTTAGTGGCGATCATTATTCCTTCTTTTAGAGGAATTCAACAAGAAGGCTGGATGACCAAGGCTGAAAAAGAAGTTCATACCTTGCAGCTGGCCATTGAATCTTACTATCGTCATAAAAACGCTTATCCAACAGGTCTTTCTGACCTTTTAACTGCACAGCCTCAAATTATTAACACCATGCCCAAAGATCCTTGGAAAACGGACGGGGATAACTATGGTTATGAAAAAGGCACCATGGCTGGCTTTGGAGAGTATTATGTTGTCTATTCAAAGAGCATTAACGGCAATAAAGAATGGCAAGTGAATACAGGAACTCCGTCTCTTCTTTCTAATGGAGATGACGTCGTTTTATCTAACCTTCCTGTCGTAAAACAATAGATTACGTCCCCTTCGATACGATAACTTCGTAATCACTCAGGGAACGAATATCTGTTCGCTCCCTGAGTGCTGCGAAGCAGTGTATCGAAGGGAGTAAAAGTGGGTATATATGACCCATGACGCGAAAAGGCTATTCTTTAACAGAAATGATGATTACACTTTCAGTGGCTTCTATTATCGGTGCTGCCGCAATACCTTCTATTCAGGGGTTAAGGCAGGAGGCTTTAGAGATTAAAGCAAAAAAAGAAGTGCAAAGTATTCAAGCCGCTGTAGAAACTTTTTATAAAAAAACCCAAACCTTGCCCAGCAACTTAAATGATTTGAAAAATATGGATCATCCTATTCTGACCAATAACTTAAAGGATCCTTTTGCAACCGATAAATATGGCTACGAAGTGGTTAAGTCAGGCGAGCAAGACTATTATGTGATTTATTCAAAAGGCATCGATGGCCAAACTTCTTTTCATGTTAATAATAATCGTGTTGAAAAATCTGGTGATGACATCGTCGTTTCTAACATGCCTGTTTTCGAAGAAGAATAGGCCCCTTCCGTCCCCTAAAGGGGAGACTTTGTTTTTTAATTTTTGCTCCCCCTTCAGGGGGCTGGGGGGCCTAAAATATATTTATCTTTTTTGTTATGTGAAACTTTTACATCGCTCCCGCGATATCTTTTTAGAAATCAGGGGGTAGGGAATGAAAAAGATTTTTAATTTAACAGAATTTTCTATCGTAATATCGGTGGTTATTATTTTGGTGACTCTGATTGCGCCCTCTTTTTGTCACTATTAAAAAATAAAATAATCAATCCGGAGGTTAGATTAATTTCTAGCTTCCGGATCAAAAAATGCTTCTAGAATGTTATTATCTCTACGGGGGTAAATGACATTGTCTCAGACTATTATTGATGATTTTTTCCTAATTACCGACAAAATCCCTAATCAAATTTCTCTCAAATATAAAAAAGCAGGCGTTTATGCTTCGGTCACTTTTGCTGAACTGCGCGATAAAGTTGAAAAATTTGCTAAATCTCTTTCAGAACTAGGCTATGGTCGAGAAAATAAGTTGGCCATCTTGAGTGAGAACCGTTACGAATGGGTGATTGCCGATTTAGCCACTCAATTGATCGGGACGATCAATGTTCCAATTTATCCTACTTTATCAGAGGAACAAACTCATCAACTATTAGAACACTCACAAAGTCAGGGAGTCGTGGTCTCAACCGAACACCAGCTTCGTAAGGTTTTAGCAGTTTGCGATAAATTACCAAAATTAAAACATATTTTCTTTTGTGAACCGCACACCCTGGGGACTCAAGCTAAGTTGACTTCTTTTCATCAAATGATTCAAAAACAGCGCGAATCAACCGAAGAGTGGGTTTATGAGCAAAAAGAAAAAATAAAGTCAGATGATGTGGTGAGTATGGTTTATACCTCAGGCACTACAGCACTTCCTAAAGGAGTGATGCTGACGCACGAAAATTTTAGAAGTAATTATGAAGCGTCTAAAAAACACTACCCCTCACTGGTTCAAGGACTGGTCTGTCTTTCAATTCTGCCGCTGAGTCACGTTTTTGAACGCACCTGCGGCTATTATTTAGAGTTGTCGATGGGGATGACTATTTGTTATGCCGAAAATATGGAAAGTATTGCCAACGATATGCTCGAGATTAAACCTCATGCCATGATTGCCGTGCCGCGCTTTTTTGAAAAAGTGTATGGCCGTATTAAAGATCGTGTCGACCATTCTTCTTTTGTGAAGAAAAAAATATTTCAGTTTGCCCTCAAAATTGGTCAAAAAAGATTCGAATCTAAAACCACTTTAAGAGGCATTAACGCTTTAAAATTAAAAATCGCTGATAAGTTGGTCTATCAAAAAATAAAACAATCGACCGGCGGGCGTTTAAAATTTTTTGTATCAGGCGGAGCGGCTTTGTCACCCGAAATTGCTTCGTTTTTTAATTATGTTGGTCTGCCCATTTATGAAGGTTATGGCCAAACAGAATCAGGCCCTGTTTTAACTTCTAACCCAGAAGGACAATTAAAAATTGGCAGTATTGGCAAAGCCTTGCCTGGAGTGACGATTAAAATTGCTGAAGATGGTGAGCTGTTAGCCAAAGGCCCTAATGTGATGAAAGGTTATTTTAATGATCCCGAGGCCACCGCACAGGCAATCGATGGAGAGGGATGGCTTCATACCGGCGATATCGCCCGGGTTGATGAAGAGGGTTATTATTTTATTATCGATCGCAAAAAAGAAATGATTGTCATGAGTAACGGCAAGAAAGTCGCTCCTGCACCGATCGAAAACAAAATTAATTTATGTCCTTATATTGTTCAAAGTAATTTAATTGGCGAGAAAAAAAATTACATCACCGCACTGGTTGTGCCAGATTATGAAAAAATAAAACGAGTCATGCCCGAACTGCTTCCGCAAGACCATGCGTCAAAAAAAGTTTACTTTGAAAAAGATGCGAGTAAACTGTATGAGTATTTGATGAAAGAAATAGGATTGCTGACGGTTGAATTTGGGCATCATGAACAAATAAAGAAAATATTAATATTAAAAGAACCGTTTACGGAAGAAAATAGAATGCTTACTCCGAGTCAAAAGGTGGTAAGACATTTGGTCAAAGAAAAATATAAAAAAGAAATTGATGCCTTGTATTTGTAGAGTTTAAAGCGAAGGAGCTTTATATGTTATTCAAAGAACGCATTGCTATTGTGGATGGAGTTCGCACCCCGCTTGCTAAAGTGGGAACCAGTCTTAAAAAAGTGACTGCTTCAGAACTGGGTCGTATTGCGGTCCAAGGGCTGCTTAAAAAAACAGAAATAGATCCTAAATTAATTGAAGAACTTATTTTTGGAAACGTCGCTCAGCCTGCTGATTCTGCCAATATTGCCCGCGTGATTGCTCTAAAATCCGGACTTGATATTAAAACGCCGGCTTACACTGTTCATCGCAATTGTGCTTCTGGCATGGAATCGATTTCGAATGCCGCAGTCAAAATTGCCGCAGGAGAAGGTCAGATTTATATTGCCGGCGGCACTGAAAATATGTCTCAAATTCCTCTTTTATTTAATGCAGCGATGACCCGTTTTTTTGAAAATTTATTTAAAGCCAAAACTCCCATTCAAAAATTAAAAGTATTATTTTCATTTCGATTGTCGCATTTGAAACCTGTGATTGGGGTTGAGCAAGGTTTAACTGATCCTGTCTGTGGGCTGATTATGGGTTTGACTGCAGAAAATATTGCAAAACAATTTCATATCACCCGTCAGGAGCAGGATGAATATGCTCTAGAAAGTCATCGTCGTGCATCCGCTGCCGCTAAAAAAGGAATTTTCTTAGAAGAAACAGTGCCTGTGCTTTTGCCTCCAGACTATAAACAGGTTTTAACAGCGGACGTTGGCCCTCGTGATAATCAAACCATTGAAGCTCTGGCCAAACTCAAACCTTACTTTGATCGCAATAATGGAACAGTGACTGTCGGCAATGCCTGTCCGTTAACGGATGGTGCGGGTGCGGTACTGCTGATGAGTGAAAGTAAAGCCAAAGCCATGGGTTATCAGCCGCTAGGTTATTTAAAAGCATTTGCCTACGCTGGCCTTGATCCCGCTGTGATGGGGCTGGGGCCTGTTTTTGCGACTCAAAAAGTATTTAAAGAAACAGGTCTTAGCATTAAAGATATTGAACGTGTTGAAATTAACGAAGCTTTTGCGGCGCAAGTGATTGGCTGCGAACGTGCGATGAACTCAAAAGAATTTTGTGAAAAACATTTTGGCACAGGACCGATGGGATCTTTTGATCGCTCGATCACTAATGTGAATGGCGGAGCCATCGCGCTGGGCCATCCTGTGGGCATGACTGGCACGAGACTTGTGATTACATTATTAAAAGAATTAAAACGTGCTAATAAAAAAAGAGGCATTGCCACTTTATGTATTGGCGGCGGGCAAGGCGCATCATTTTTACTAGAACGCGAATAGGCGAAAGAAATAGGATAAAAAATGCCAGAAAAAACTACAAATAAGAATATTGATTTTAAAATTGATCAAAATCAAATTGCCTGGGTGACTTTTGATTTGCAGGGTGAAAAAGTTAATAAATTATCCAGAGTGGTTTTAACGGAGCTTAGAGAAATTTTAACGGGACTCCAAGGCAATAAAACGCTTAAAGGTTTAATTTTTATTTCGGCTAAGGACAGTATTTTTATTGCCGGAGCGGATATAAAAGAAATTGAAAATATAAAATCAGCTTACGAAGGTGAGCAGGCTGCGAAAGAAGGCCAGAGCGTTTTTGATTTAATTGCCAGTTTAAAATTTCCAACCCTGGCTGCAATTCATGGCGCTTGTTTGGGAGGCGGGTGTGAACTGGCTCTAGCATGTACTTATCGCATGGCCACGGATGACCCTAAAACAAAAATTGGATTGCCAGAGATCCAACTTGGAATTTTGCCAGGCTTTGGCGGCACGCAGCGCATGCCAAGACTCATTGGTCTGCAAAAAAGTTTATCAATTATTTTGCCTGGCAAGTCAGTAGACGGTAAAAAGGCTTTTAAATTGGGTTTAGCAGATGCGCTTGTGCCTAAAGCTTGGTTAAAAGATAAAGCACAGGAATTTATTCTAGGTCTTAATAAGAAAAAAATTAAAAAAATTAAACAAAAAAGAAAAGTTCAGGGTCTACCCAACATTCTTTTAGAAAAAACTTTTATTGGAAATCAAATTATTTTTTCTCAAGCTAAAAAAACCGTGATGTCTCAAACTAAAGGTTTGTATCCTGCACCACTTAAAGCCTTGGAAGTGATTCAAAAAACTCAGCACCTGTCTTTGAAACATGGTCTTGAAATTGAAGCCAAAGCCCTAGGAGATTTAGCCCAAACGGGTGTTTGTAAAAATTTAATTCATGTTTATTATTTAAATGAAGAAGCCAAAAAGGCGACTGGAGTCATGGGCGTTGATAAGTTTGACGCCGCTTCGATCTCTGACTTAAGTGAGATTGCCGTGATAGGCGCAGGAGTGATGGGTGGCGGCATTGCACAACTTTTTGCTTCTCAAAATTATGGCGTGCGTTTAAAAGATATTTCGTGGGAATTAGTGGCCAAAGGTTTTGAAGCCGCGGCCAAAATTTTTAAAGGCAGCGTTAAGCGAAAGCGTTTATCCCAACGCGAAGCCGATTTAAAATTGGGTCATATTACCGGGACAATTGATTACACAGGTTTCAAAGCCGCAGGCCTCGTGGTTGAAGCGGTCGTTGAAAATATGGATATTAAGAAAAAAGTGTTAAAAGAAACCGAAACTTTTATCGGCCCTGATGCCATCTTGGCTTCAAACACCTCAAGTTTATCTATTACCGAAATGGCCAAAGCGGTTAACAGGCCTCAAAGAGTGATTGGCATGCACTTTTTTAACCCGGTAGATCGAATGCCATTGGTGGAAGTGATTCGCGGAGAACAAACCGATGATGCCACAGTCATGAAAACGGTAGAGCTTTCAAAAAAAATTGGAAAAACCCCAATTGTTTGCAAAGACAAAGAAGGTTTTATTGTAAACCGAATTTTATTGCCCTATTTAAACGAAGCGGCTGGATTATTGATGGAAGGTCATCATATGCTTGAAATTGACCGCTATATGACTAAGTTTGGAATGCCCATGGGCCCAGTGACGTTGGCTGATGAAGTGGGCATTGATGTGGGTTTTAAAGTGGCTCAAATTTTAGAAAAAACTTATGGCGCCCGAATGAAAGTGAACGAAATTTTGCAGCAGGTTTATGAAAAAAAATGGCTGGGCAAAAAAGTCGGTAAAGGTTTTTATGTTCACGATGATAAAAAGAAAACCCGAAAACCAAATCCTGAATTAAATGAATTATTGGCTAATAAAAAACCAACCACTGACCGCCGGGATGTTCTCGACCGCATGGTACTGCTCATGATTAACGAAGCGGCCATGATTTTAGAAGAAGGTGTGGCAATGCGCGCTGAAGATATTGATATCGGCATGATTTTCGGAACCGGGTTTCCGCCTTTCAGGGGCGGGCTTTTGAAATACGCCGATGATTTGGGTGTGACCAATATCATAAAGCGTTTGGAAGAACTGTCTTTAAAATACGGGAACCGCTTTCTCCCGGCAAAAATTTTGATAAAGTACTCTCAAGAGAATAAAAAATTTATTAACTAAGTAGGAGTCAGTTGTGAGTGAAGAAGTAAAAAATCAAACAGGCAATGCCAGTCAGGCTGCAATGGATTTGGCCGAGGATTCTCGTGAAACTTCATGGCAGTTTCCCAGCTTTGTGGCTGAACTTTTTAAAGGCAGTTTCCGCTGGGATTTATTAAATCCTTACCCTGAACAAGATCCAGCTGATAAAAAAATTGGCGATGATTATTTAATTAAATTGGAAGATTGCTTACGCAAGAATGTAAACCCGGGCGAAGTCGATCGTAATGCGATGCTGCCTGATTCAGCGGTCAAGGCACTGGCTGAAATAGGTGTGTTTGGAATGAAAATTCCTCAAGAATACGGCGGACTTGGTTTTTCTAACATGAATTACATTCGGGCCATTCGTTTAATTGGCAGCTACTGTGCGTCCACTGCGGTATGGGCTTCCGCTCACCAAAGTATTGGAGTGCCGCAGCCTTTGAAACTTTTCGGCACCAAAGAACAAAAGCAAAAATACTTACCGCGTTTGGCCAAGGGTTCGATCTCAGCGTTTGCATTAACTGAGCCAGGCGTTGGTTCTGATCCGGCTGCGATGCAAACGACCGCAACATTAAGTGAAGACGGAAAACATTATGTTATTAACGGTAAAAAATTGTGGTGCACCAACGGACCGGCTGCTGAAATTATTGTGGTCATGGCTTTGACCGCTCCCAAAATTGTGAATGGGAAAGAAAAAAAACAAATCTCTGCTTTTATTGTTGAGACCAATACTCCAGGTTTTAAAGTAGAACATGTTTGTTCGTTCTTAGGTATCCGCGGGATTCGCAACGGATTATTGAGTTTTCATAACGTGAAAGTTCCGGTTGAAAACATGATTGGAGCTCCAGGTCAGGGTTTGAAAATTGCATTTGTGACTCTTAATGCAGGACGTCTGGCGATTCCAGGCGCTGCTGCAGGTGCTGGACGCTTATGCATGAACTGGGCGCGTACTTGGTCTAATGAGCGCGTGCAGTGGGGTTCGGCAATTGGTAAACATCAGGCCGTTTCAGCAAAGCTCGCTAATATGGCAGCAGGGACTTTTGCGATGGACAGTGTTTCTGAAATGACGGCCAATTTTGCAGATCATGCAAACGCCGATATTCGACTTGAAGCAGCGATGGCAAAATATTTTGCTTCAGAAGTTTCTTGGTACATTGCGGATGACATGCTGCAAATTCGCGGTGGTCGTGGTTTTGAAACCGAACAATCACTGGCGGGACGCGGCGAACAACCCATTCCTATCGAACGCATGCTGCGAGACTTGCGTATTAACCGTATTATTGAGGGCACTAGTGAAGTGATGAAATTATTTATCGCCCGCGAAGCGATGGACGTTCACTTTCAAAGATTAATGCCGCTGCTTTCTCCTAAATATAATATTTTTCAAAAAATAGGCATTTTAGCGAAAGCCATGGTGTTTTATGTGGGCTGGTATCCAAGGTTATGGCTGTATATTCCTAAAGGTCATATGGAATTGCATGGAAAATTGCGTCGTCACCATATTTTTATTGGCCAAACTAGTAAAAAATTAGCGCGAACACTGTTCCATGTCATGGGCATGTATCAACAACGTCTTGAAAAAGAACAGCTTATTTTAGGAAACTTTGTTGATATCGGAACCGACTTATTTGCGATGGCCGCATCGATTTCTCGTGCCCATTCAATGCATCAAAAAAATCCGTCTGACACCTCGTCAATTGAGATTGCTGAATATTTTTGTAAATGTGCTCGCGATCGTATTAAAAATAATTTTAAAGCGATCAAAAAAAATCACAACAAAGATGTCAATAAGCTTAGTCGAGCTTTCATGAAAGGCGAATACGCTTGGATGGAAACTGGCATCATCAAGTAGAATAGGGGCATGTCCACCCCAACTACGATGCCGTTATCGGCTGCGAAGATTTCTGATGTAGTGACGGGCTGGTTAAAAGACATCAAACTTATTTTTGATGTACATCGCCATGAACTTGCCAAAGGGACACTTGAGAAAATTCGCAAAGCCGATCATACCTATGTCACACGTGCTGACCTTGAAATAGATCAGTATGTTTGTGAGCGACTAGAACATTATTTTCCTGATCACCAAGTGATGTCTGAAGAACGAGCCGATGATTTTAATTGGAACCCGGATAATCCTTATTTATGGGTGATGGATCCAATCGACGGCACTCATGAATTTATGAATACAAAATCAAATTATTATGGTCTGTCTCTGGCGCTTTATTACAATCGGCAGCCGGTTTTTGCCTTGGTTTATGCTCCGCATTTGCCGCAGGCAGATGCAGAAAGTTCTTTGTATTTAATGCATTCCGAATTGCCTCAAGCGACCCTCAATGGCAAGCCCATTTCCGTTGTTAAAAATATATCTTTAGATCAAGTGCGAGGCCAAATTAATATTTCTAGCGCTAATCCTAAATATGAATTGGCACTTACTAAAAATTATCCACACTTTGAGAAGCATTACCCTCGAGCGTTGGCATTGCACTTGTGTGAAGTCGCAGCGAGTGGAACGTTTTCACATGCTTGCCTATTTACGCAAACAACACCGAAGTTTTGGGACATGGCCGCTGCCATGTACATTGCCACAGGAGCAGGCGCGTTAGTCGCTGATTTGAAAGGTCGTACACAATATCCAGTTTCATTTTTAGATGTCACCGATCATAAATTTAGAATTCCTAGCCTTTTGGTCGGAGATGAAGCCATTGTGAAGCAGGTTGCCAACTTTTTATCTCAAAACGGCCTTAATTAATTTTTTTGTAGAGCAACTCCAGTCACTTCCTGAATTTGGTTCATGCTGATAATATTCGCTGTTAATTTATATTAAACAAAAATCAGATGGGGCGTTATGCAGTTTGCGACTCGAATTATTAAATTAGAAAATGAAAATCGTTTTCTAAAGCTGATGGCAGAAGATCGTCAAGCACTTAGAGGCAGATCCACAGAAGTTGGTCTGTTAGCGGCGATTAATGATCGTTTTGGAACGAGTTTTACTGCCCTAAGACGATATTTGTGCTTTCAAAATAAAATTTTATTTTCCATGCCTGGAGCTGACCATCGTTCTTCTTTTGAAATGCCGCGTGATCCTCGTCAGATCCAGTTTCCACATGACAAGGGAATGGCAAAAGCCATGCAGGGTAATATTAATATTTTTGAAGATAATTTATATATTCCAGAAAAAAATGTAGATGATGTCGTGACTCACATTTATAACTTAAAAGATAAAAATCTTTTAACTTTGGACCCTGCACAGAAAAAAAATTTAATCGCTCAGGTTTATTTTCGTAAACTGTCACTTGAAGAGTATATGATGCCGATTTATGCAAAAAAATGGTTTGATGGAACTGAATCTTCTGTGGACGCATTTCAAGACGAGCTGCATTACTTTTTTGTGAAACTCGAAGCTCTTTTTTATGTTTCCCAAATTGAATTGTCTTTTACTTTTAGTCCCAAAATTAGAAATTTCAAATTAGATCATCCTGGATGGACGCAAAAACTACAGACTCTGGAAAAAGAGGGGCAAAAGTTAAATCAGATAACCATTATTAAGAAGAATTTGCTTTATGATCACGCTGACGATTTTTTAGAAACATTAAATGTTTTTAACTTAACGACTCGCATGGGCGGACATTATTGGGGAACACTGACTTTGAATATTCCCTACGATTTAACCAAATCTTCTTACCGCATGCCCGAAATTAAAGAAATGCTCCATGATGTGATTGTCCGTTTTAGCCGCAGGGCTTCGGGTAATTTGACCTTTATTGATAAAGAAGATCATTTGATTCGAGTAAAAAGTAAAAGTAAAGAAAATGAAGTGGCTGCACGGATCAGTCAGAAGACTCAATTAAATAACACCACTGCTTTTGATGAATTATTAATGTCTATATTTATGTCTGGCAAAAGGTTAATTAGATCAGAATACCTGTCTTTCACCCATTTGGACGGTAAAGCCTTGGGGCTTCAAAACGAGGCTTTGGGACATGAGGTCGCTGACCGAATTATTAAAGAATATGCCAAAGCAATCGTTCAATATTTTAAATCCAGTTATCATTTATCGGGAGATGAATTTGCTATTGTCGAAAGAACAAAAAACACCAAAGAGCATCAGGATAGACTGTCAGAGATGTTTCTCTATCTTAGAGAGAATCCTCTTTCTTTAGAATTGTCATATTACGACTTAACGAAAATGCTTGTTAATACATTAATTAATGCCCATAAGGCTGCTCGAAATGATGAAACAATGCTTAACTATAGTGCAGACCAATTGTGGAATAAGGTTGGTTTTGTTTTGGATGAGAATGATCCTTATATCAAAACTATTAAGAATCAATTAAAAGCAATTTTTAAGAAATTTTCTATTAATGCTCTCAGCCCAGAAAATGTTTTATCTGCCAAAGAACATTTGGTTACTTTTGTTACAAATTTAGTGCGAAGAGATCAGGATATTACGGAGGAACAAATTATTGATGCTCATGTCCGTCCTGAGCACTACAGAATGTTAGAAGAAAATAAAAAATCACGAGCGATGCTCATTCAGTTTGCTGACTCTGCTCAACAGAGTTTTTTAAAAGATGTATTTCATAAAAAAATTGAAGTTCACATTAATATGTCTCTGACCGCAGGGACTTATTTTATAGGTAGAAAAAAATATATTGAGATGAAATGGGAATTCCGAAAAGAAGATCATTCAGAGCAGGATCTTTTAAAACTTTACGAGAATCTGAGAATGAAAACAATTCAAAAGGCAGATGATATTAGAGGAAAAGCCAGAGCGTTGCTTAAAGACAGCGATTTTTTTATTGATCCTTAATTTTCTTTTGCTGCCGCCAGCGCTGCCAACTTTGCGACTGTGCTGTACGCAAAATAGTGTTCGTAATCGAGGGTGTAATTTTCTCCAGAAGTTGTGGCTTTAATTAAATCATTAGCTTTATCTAAAGGTTCTAAACGAAAGGTTTCAAAACCCATGCCGCTCGAATTTAAATTGCCAATCGAGTCGCGATCGCAGTTGATTCTAAAAAAACCACCCACGACTTCAGAACCAAATAAATAAATAACAGGTTCAGCAGGGCACTGGTTATTAAATAAACGGCTAGGAACCCCTTCTTGGACTAAAACAGATTCAATTAAGGTTTTATTTTTACCCACTGACATTTTATTTTTTTCACGGCGGTTTAATTCTAATAGCTGAGCACCGCTATCAATCACTAAAATGCCCATGCCGTAAGTGCCGCGGTTATTTTTGACAAAGACATAAGGTTTTTGATCAATTTTATATTCATCATATTTTTTTTGGGTCTTCGAAATAATTTCATCAACGGTCTTGGCAACAAGATCAATATTTTTTTCTTCATTGAAGTCAACTTCGTGGACATGTTCAAAGTAACAACCGAGTAACCAAGGATCAATCCCCGTTTCTTTGCAAAATTCTTCAATTGTTTCTTGATATTTTTTAAAGTGCCAGCTTTTATAGCGCTTGTGCCAGCCTAATTTGGGCGCCGGAATAACTGGGATCGCATAGTCCTTTAAAAAATCTGGAAGTCCGGCAGAGAGGTCATTATTTAAAATAAATAAATCGACTTGCGCATATTTTAATGTCTCATCCAGTGGAATGACCTGCACTTCATATCCAGCACACTCGATTATTTTTTTTAATTTTTCGACATTATCCAAATACATCAAGTTGCGGGTGTGTGCTTCAGGAAGAATGCCAATTTTTTTAACTTTAGGAAAATTTTGAGTTAAATAATTTTTGGCAGCCGTCACTGCATTTTGCATAAATAAAACAGATAAATTATTAAATCCGGCTGGAAACAAATTAGTATCTACTGGGGCAAATTTAAAACCAGAGTCCCTAATGTCTACAGAACTGTAAAAAGGAAATAAAATATTTTGTTTTTTGAAAAAAGCTTCGATTAATTCTTTTTTTTGATTGAGTTGTTTGGCAAGCGGGTAAAACATTTCAGGAGAGATATTAACCTATTTAAAAAGTTTGGGTTGAGTCATTACCAGTTCTTTCGTCCAGTAACTCCTCAACCCATTAGGAATTTCTCTTTCCCCCAACAAGTGGGGCCGCTGAGCGCGGACAGGCTTCGAATTAAAGGCCTCAACTTTAACTCTCCGCCTATAAAAGGCTGAGGCAGATCAAATTCTTTATTCAAACTCGCCTCACTTAGCTTTCCTAAAGAACCAATCTGCCTCAGGCTTAATAATTCAGATTCAATGCCAAAAATAACTAGACAAAGAGGGAACTTTACTGACAAATCTGTATGAAAACAGAATTAAAATACAAAATTGTGACCCGAAGGACTGGAAGGTCTATTTCCTGAATTTATAAAAGTCGATATTGTACTGTTCTATCTTGTAACCCAAGATTCTTTCAGTCGTTTTAAGCAGTTTAGCTGCCTTTGATTTGATGCCCCAGGTGGCCTTTAAAGCATCCATAATCAATTCTTTTTCATATTGGGCAACACGATCTTCCAGAGAATCTTCTTTGCTGTATCCTTCTTCGCTAGGCATTTGCAGAGAGGGCGGCAAATGACTTTCTTGAATCGCTGTCCCCTGGCATAACAAAACGGAGCGTTCCATGCAGTTTTCTAATTCACGAACGTTGCCTGGCCAATGATAGGCGGTGAGAACTTCCAGCGCTCCGGTTGAAATGCGGTTAATATTTTTATTATTTATCTTGGTGTATTTTTCTAAGAAATAATCGCAGAGCAAAACAATATCGGTTTTGCGTTCTCTGAGAGAAGGGACAAAAATGGGAAATACGTTTAAACGATAAAATAAATCTTCTCTGAAAGTGCCTTTGCTAATTGCTTCTTCTAAATTTTTATTGGTAGCGGTGATCACACGAATGTCTAATTTGACTGTTTTATGGCCACCAATTTTTTCTAATTCTTTTTCTTGAAGCACTCTTAGTAATTTAATTTGGGTTGATAAACTAAACTCACCAATTTCATCTAAGAAAATGGTCCCGCCGTTAGCCATTTCAAACTTACCGGTTTTATCTTCAAAAGCGCCAGTAAAAGCCCCTTTGGTATGCCCAAAAAGTTCGCTTTCTAATAAGGTCTCAGGGAGAGCAGCACAATTTACTTTAATAAAGGGTTTTTCAGAACGAGGACTGTTGTAGTGAATGGCGTGGGCAATTAATTCTTTACCAGTTCCTGACTCTCCACGAATTAAAACCGTAGCTTGGCTAGGTGCCACTTGAGAGATGTTTTGAAAAAGCTCCTGCATTTTGTGGCTGCGGCCAATGATATTTTTAAAATCGTATTTTTCTTTTAACTGAGATTTAAGGAGTTTGTTTTCGTTCACTAATTCTTTTTTTTCTAATTCGATACTGCGATGCAAAATCACGTACTGACTTAACAGGGATGCAATAATGGTTAACAGCCTTAAGTCTTCATCGAAGCGAGGGTCAGATTCAAATAAACGATCGACCGATAAAGCTCCGATCACGGTTTTGTTACTGAGGATTGGCACACAGATAAAAGAATTATTATTTCGTTTAATGTCTCCTCGTGACTTCGTTTTGTTTAAAAAAAGCGGCTCTTCTCCAATTTTAGGGACAATCATGGGTTTTCCCGTTTGAACGACTCGACCGGTAATTCCTTCGCCTAATTTATAAAGCCCCATTTTTTTTTCTTTTTCACTTAAACCATGGGCGATTTCAATTTGCAGTTCATCACTGTCCGGATTGCGCAATGTAATTGTCGCGCGAGTCATGCTCATTTTTTGACTGAGCAAATCTAAAATTTCAGTAAGGGTTTCGTTCACGGGTTTCGTCGAGGTCAAGAGACCACTGATTTCATACAAAATCGAAAGTTCTTGAACTTCACGAGTTTTAGTTTTTGTTTCCATGAGGCGGGCTGCATCTTAGAACGATATTACAAATTTGTAAAAAAATATTTTAGAAAGATTTGAGAAGGTCCCATTTACCACTTAACAGGTCGGGAGTATGCTCTGATTTAGTGCAAAAAGAGATTGTTCGTAGATCCTTTTCTTTATTCAAATTTATTTTTGGGAACCCTCTTGCTACCGACCAAATGCACAATGAAAAAATCCGTAAGCTGAAAGGTTTAGCTATCTTTGCATCAGATGCGCTCTCTAGTGTGGCGTATGCCACAGAAGAAATTCTGTTGGTTTTAATAGTTGTCGGGGCATCCAGCCTCACCTTATCGATTCCCATTGCTCTGGCAATCACGCTCTTAATTTTTTTGGTAGCGATTTCTTATCGACAAATTATTATGGCTTATCCCAACGGAGGAGGGTCTTATCTCGTTTCCAAAGAAAACTTAGGAACACTGCCTTCATTAATAGCAGGTTCTTCACTCATGATTGATTATATTTTGACAGTAGCAGTGTCAGTGGCTGCGGGGGTGGCTGCTATCACATCTGCAATTCCCATTTTGTATCACCATAAAGTGGCGCTGTGTTTGCTTGTGATCACCTTAATTACCATTACCAATTTAAGAGGCATTCGTGACACGGCTAATGTTTTTGTGATGCCGACCTATGTTTTTATTGTGACTATTTTTGGATTAATCATTTATGGCTTTTATTATCAAATGCAGCATCCCCCCCTCCCGCTGGCGCCAATGTTTAATGATATCGCCAAGCCTTTAACTCTTTTTATTTTATTTAAAGCATTTGCAGCCGGCTGTACCGCTTTAACTGGAATTGAAGCTATTTCTGATGGAGTGGCCACTTTTAAAGAACCTTCCTCCCGTAATGCCAGCATTACTTTAATTTGGATGGCCATTATTTTGGGCAGTATGTTTTTAGGGATTACTTATTTGGCAAATGCTTTTCATGTGGTGCCACTCCATGACGAAACCGTCTTGTCTCAAATCACCCGTGCTATTTTTGGAACTTCCTTTTTTTATTATGTGGTGCAAGCGGCCACTGCCACCATTTTACTTTTGGCAGCAAATACAGCTTATGCTGATTTTCCCCGTGTGGCGTCGTTTTTAGCGCGCGATAGTTTTTTGCCAAGACAATTAGCACAAGTGGGTGACCGCTTGGTGTTTAGTAATGGCATTGTGATTTTAGGCGCATCATCCGCGTTTTTAGTCAGTTTCTTTCAAGGCAATGTGCACTTTTTGATTCCACTCTATGCAGTAGGCGTATTCATGTCCTTTACCTTGTCCCAAAGCGGAATGGTGAAACATTGGTTTAGTCAGCGCCGTATTTTTAAAAATTGGTGGCGACTAGCAGCCATCAATGGTTTTGGGGCGACGATTTGTTTGGTTGTGCTCATCATTATTGCTTCAGTGAAATTTTTTGCCGGTGCTTGGTTGGTTTTATTATGTCTGCCGCTGTTTGTATTAATGTTTTTTAGTATTCATCGTCACTATGATGCAGTCGCAGTGCAAATTTCGGTAAAACATTTTAATCCGGATCGTCCACTTCCCCCTAGTATCACGT
>CAYMKA010000008.1:0-25970 GCA_964390935.1 uncultured bacterium | reverse complement strand
ATCTTTTTCCCACTTCTATTTCAAAGAATAAAAAATTGAAACGAAAGTGATAATATTAATCTAATCCTTATCTGTTTCTAGATAAACCAAACCCAAAATCAAATTTCAATCAAACCAAATTGTTGGTTTTAAATTTTTTTGGAGGTTTATCTATGAAAAAATTCTTTCTATATGCGCGCAAATCGTCTGATGCAGAAGATCGACAAATATTATCTATCGAAGCTCAATTAACAGAATTAAGAGAATATCTACAATCAAAAGTTGAAGATTCGATAATTGTTGAAGAATTTACAGAGGCCAGAACAGCCAAAGAACCAGGCAGACCGATATTAAATAAAATGATTTCTAGAATCGAAAAAGGTGAAGCTGAAGGTATTCTTGCTTGGCATCCAGATAGATTAGCCAGAAATTCAGTGGATGGAGGCAAGATTATTCACTTAATCGATAGAGGCTTAGTGAAATTACTAGAATTCCCAACTTATCGTTTTGATAACACCGCTCAAGGCAAATTCATGCTCAACATCATTTTTGGACAGTCGAAATATTACGTTGATAATTTATCTGAGAATGTAAAAAGAGGTGTCAGACAAAAATTAAGACGTGGTGAATGGCCAAGTTATGCGCCTATTGGATATTCAAATAATCTAAAAACTAAAAAAATTGAAATAGATTCTGAAAGAGGACCAAAAATAAAAAAACTATTCGAATTGTTCTCTACTGGCCAATACAACTTAAGAGAAATGGTTAGTTTCGCTACATCTATGGATTTGCTTGGCCGTGAAAGTGGTAATCAACTTACTAAATGGACGATTTCAAAATTACTAAAAAATCCTATTTATTATGGGTTTATTAGATATACAGGAGAACTTTTTGAGGGAAAACATGAACCTTTAATCTCAAAAGAGTTATTTAATAAAGTCCAAGAAGCGATGAGAGGCAAACTTAGACCTAAAAAAATTAAACACAAATTTATTTTTAGAGGGTTAATCAGATGCTCTATTTGCGGTGGAACTATTACAGCCGAAACTCAAAAAGGATTTCATTACTATCGATGTACCAAAAAGATTAAAGACAAACCCTGTAACCTTAAATATCTTCGAGAGGAAGATTTAGTTGTCCAAATCAATAAAAAGTTAAAAAAGATTATTGTTTCAGAAGATGTTATTTGCTATTTAAAGTCTCAAATACCAACCGAAAGAAAAACTCTATCTGATTCAGTAAATAAAGAAATAATATCCCTAAACAAAAAGGTCGCTGAATTAGAGACAAAGATTTCTAGGCTTATGGATTTATATCTTGAACAAGAAATAGCAAAAAATGAATTCGCTAGGAGAAAAGAAATTTTAATTGATGAAAAGTATAAATTTGAGAAAAATTTGAACTTCTTAAAAAGAGGTCAATTTATCTGGCTCGAACGGTTAGAAGAATTCATAAATGGCCTCATGACAACAAAAACCGTATTTGAATCAGATGATTTTCAAACAAAACGAGAATATCTAGAAAAAATCGGCTCGAACTTTACTCTCGGCCCGATTGCCGCGCCCAATCGGGCCGAAACACCAGAGATTAGCGGACAAAATCCAGCCGGTGGGTTTTTAAAAAATGTTGCTGCAACAGGCAAAAATTCGGTGCGGTTGGATTTTGAATTTAAAAATCTCTGGTTGGTTTTGGTGGAACAAACAAAAAAAGCGGCCGGTGAATCGGTCGCTTTTTATAATCATCTACTATGGCGGAGGGTGAGAGATTTGAACTCTCGCGCCGGATTGCTCCGACCTACAGGTTTAGCAAACCCGCCTCTTCGGCCTCTTGAGTAACCCTCCGTGCCAAACCGGTTCCCATCATAATATATATTTGGAAATTTCAGGTAAAACTTTTCCACTTTGTCCTTCTATATATAAACCCCGTTCTGACGACTCAATGAGCTGAGTCAACCCATTTTTCTCTATATTAATATCAACGACATAGGCTTTATTGGATAAGGCGATGCTGACAATTTGACTAGGCAAATTAGTCGTTCCCATCGTGCCCACCACGATCAATAAATCGGTTTTATAAGCTCGGTCGATTGAACTTTCAAAGCGATACCACTCCTCGTTATACATTTCATCAAACCATAAGATATGCGGGCGGGTCATTTCGCGGCATTTGGGACATTTTAAAATTGAAAAAAGTTCCTCTTCTTTTATGTTCTGTATATTTTCTAAATTTAATTTTTCAAACGGTAACTGGTATAAGCTATTCGTACATTCGTAGCGGCAGCGCATGTAGTTAATATTGCCGTGAATTTGAAATAATTTTTTTTCATCACTGCCGGCTCTAATATGCAGTCCGTCAATATTTTGAGTAATTAATTGGAAACGCTCGCCTAATTTTTTTTCTAGTTCTCCTAGCGCAAAATGTCCGGCATTAGGCTGGGCTTTCACACAAATTCCAAAACGCATTAAATACCATTTCCACACTTCAAAAGGATGCATCATAAACATAGCCTGTGTGGCCATCTCTTGGGGCATGTAGTTTTTAGAACCTACCACCCAATACCCCTCTTTCCCGCGAAAAGTGGGAATCCCGCTTTCGGCAGAAATGCCAGCCCCAGTTAAAACAGTTATTTGATAATTTGAAGGAAGTTTTTTTAAAAAAGTCTCAATTGAAATAGATGACATTAAAAGAAATCACACTTCAATTTTCGAAAAGAGGCGGCTGCCGATAATCAGTAAAAATAAAGTCACACATGACAAAACAATCAAATCAAAGCCTAATCCAAAATGACTCTGATTAATCAAAGCTCCGCGCAAACCGTCTACTCCGTATGTCAACGGATTGATATGAGTGAAAACTGCCATTCCGCCATGCAGCCCTTCTAAGGGGAAAAGCGCGCCTGATAAAAAGAAAAGGGGCATCACCAAATAATTCATAATTATTGGAAAAGCCTGCATGTCTGTCATTTTAATGGCTATGGCGGTTCCTAGGGCCGTAAAAAGAAAAGCTATCAAAATCATAAAACCAAATGCGACAAAAACAGACACGATGCTGTGAGGACGAAAACCAGCCAACAAGGTCACGGCAAAAACGATTAATCCCTGCATGCTGGCGACCGTTGCCCCGCCCAAAGTGCGGCCAATCATAATTTCAAAACGTGAAACGTGCGCTACCAAAGTTTCTTTTAAAAAACCAAATTGACGATCCCAAATAATTTCAATTCCTGAAAAAATTCCTGAAAAAATAATACCCATTGTCATAATGCCGGGCGCTAAAAACTGCAGGTAGTTTCCACCACCGGCTTTTTGATAAATGGGGCCGAAACCAAAACCCAGAGCAAATAAAAAAAGCAATGGTTGTCCTAAGGAACCAATAATGCGAGCGCGAGAACGAAAATAACGTTTTAATTGTCTAAGCCATAAAATATAAATGGTCATCATCGGCCTCTCCACATTTTGCGCATATTGCGCATTTGGTCCATACCACTCGATTCTTCACTGCGAATCGCTTTGCCAGTTAATGCCAAAAAAGCATCTTCCAGCGACTGGGTTTGTGTTGATTTTTTTAATTCATCAACTGTGCCTTGAGCCACAATTTTGCCATGATCGATAATGGCAATATGATCCGCGACCCGGCTGGCTTCTTCCATATAATGTGTTGTAAAAAAAACAGTGATTTGCTCTTTTTGATTTAAATCTTTCACATAACTCCACATGGAGTTTCGGGTTTGAGGGTCAAGGCCCAGTGTCGGCTCATCTAAAAATAAAATTTTAGGGTGATGCAACAGCCCGCGGGCGATTTCAAGACGCCTTTTCATTCCGCCTGAAAAAGTACGAACCAAGCTATCCTTGCGATCCCACAGATCGACAATTTTCATTAATTCTTCAATGCGTTTTTTTCTTAAGGCTTTAGGAACTTTGTAAAGCACCCCGTGAAATTCTAAGTTCTCATAGGCTGTCAGTTCGTCATCGAGACTAGGATCTTGAAAGACAATCCCAAAAGAATGCCTGGCATAATTTTGATCAATAATCGATTGCCCATCCATTTTAATTTCACCACTGGTGGGGTTTAAAAGTGTCGTTAACATTTTAATCGTTGTCGTTTTACCTGCTCCGTTTGGCCCCAAAAAAGCAAAAATTTTTCCTTTAGGAACTTCAAAAGAAATATCATTGACGGCAGTAAAATCGTTAAATTTTTTGGATAGGTTTTTGACCGAAATCATATTGAATAACTTTAGGTTGAATAAATAAATCCGACAAGCTATAAGGGAGCCACTTCTGCCGGGGAACGCAGAATAAAAATTCATAAGGAGTTTTTATGTTCCCCAATCCCGAAACCGTTCCAGCGCTTGTTCATGGCCGCGGCACAGCTCTTAACGTGAAGAATCGCTTTTTAGAAAACCATACTGAACTCGATCCCGATTTTTTAGATCAATTAATGACTGAGGAAGATGGCAAAAAAATTGTGACCCAGTTTTTTCGTGATCACAGCCAAACGATCATCACCAAAAATGATAGTCCTGATATTCCGTTTACTTACAGCCTCAATCCTTATCGTGGCTGTGAACACGGTTGTATTTATTGTTATGCCCGTCCTTATCATGAATATTTAGGGCTCTCTTCGGGTATCGATTTTGAATCCAAAATTTACATAAAGCCCGACGCGGCAAGACTGTTACAAAAAGAACTGTCTCATAAAAACTGGACAGGAGATTCTATTGCCATGAGCGGAATTACCGATTGCTATCAGCCTGGTGAAAAAAAATTTGAAATCACCCGTTCGTGTCTAAAAGTTTTATCAAATTGTTTAAACCCGGTGGGCATGATTACCAAAAATCATTTAGTCACGCGCGACATCGACTTATTACAAAAACTAGCAGCTTATCAAGCTGTTCACATTTTTATTTCAATCACCACACTCGACGATCATTTAGCACGCATCATGGAACCGCGCGCTTCTTCCCCACAAGCAAGGCTGACAGCAGTCAAAGCTTTATCTGAAGCGGGAATTCCTGTAGGCGTAAATGTTGCTCCTCTTATCTCAGGACTGAATGACCATGAAGTTCCCTCTATCATAGAAGCCGCAAAAGAAGCCGGCGCACAGCGCGTGGGCTATACCGTTTTACGTCTCCCCTATGCTGTTAAAGATTTATTTACCGACTGGCTTGAAAAAAACTATCCAAATAAAATAGAAAAAATTTTGGATCATATTCAGGATATTCGTGGAGGCAAATTAAACGATGCTCGCTTTGGTTCTCGTATGAAAGGTGAAGGTCAATATGCGGAACAAATCAAACAACTCTTTAAAATGAGTGTTGAAAAGTTTGGACTTAATAAAACGCCTTTTCATCTCTCCAGTGCGCATTTCAAAAAACCTGGAGATCAACAGATGTCTCTGTTTTAAAAAAATGATGTAAAATCAATATGTCCGCAATCATATTTCAAAAAAGGAGCAATTATGGCTTTATTTAGTATGGAAGGTTTGGCTTTTGTGTTTCGCTGGTTGCATTATTTCGCAGGCGTGATTTGGATTGGGCTTCTTTACTATTTTAATTTTGTGCATGGTGCTTTTATGGCCGAAGCAGAAGCTTCTGCAAAACCGACTGTCGTTCAAAAATTATTACCAAAGGCATTGTGGTGGTTCCGTTACGGCGCACTTTATACTTTTGTAACTGGCGCTCTCATTTTAGGTTTAAAAGGACACACGGCTGGAATGGAAATTTATTCTACTTCTTGGGGCGTAGCCATTTTAACCGGTGCTACTTTTGGAACTTTAATGTTTTTAAACGTATGGGGCATTATTTGGCGTAATCAAAAGAAAGTGATTGCTGGCGCTCCCGATGCTCAAGCGGCTGCTGGAAAAGCACTGCTCGCTTCTCGCACCAACACTATGTTTTCGATCCCCATGTTATTTTTCATGGGTGCAGCAAGTCACCTGCCTATTTCAATCGAATCTGGAAACTTTGGTTTACTCACTTTAGTTTTAGCAATTTTAATCGGCGCTCTCGAACTGAATGCCATTTTTGGTAAATTAGGTCGTATCGCAACCATTAAAGGAGTGATTACTGCCGGTTTTATTTTAACGGCTGTGGTTTACGCCATTATTGAAGTTATTCTTTAAGGAGAGACCATGAAATTAATGAGGGCTAAGTTATTTTCTAATTTGGCCCTCATTCTTTTAATTTGTCTTTTTGTTATTACTTCTCAGGCTTGTGCTCAAAAAAAATCACTCTCTCCTCTGGCCCAAAAAGGAAAATCAGTTTATTTAACCTCTTGCATTGCCTGCCATAACGCCAACCCGACTAAAGCGGGTGCTTTAGGACCTGACGTCGCTGGATCTTCTAAAGAACTTTTAAAATCAAGAATTGTGGACGCAAAATATCCGGCAGGTTACAAACCCAAGAAAAACACAAAGCTCATGGTGCCCATGCCACAGAATAAAGGTGACATCGACGCACTTTATGAATATCTCAACTCTTTTTCAAAATAAGCCAATCCCTTAAACTGTTTCAATGAAACTAAAAAAATATTTAAGTCTGTTTTTGCTTTTATTGGTACTGGTTTTAAGCGGATGTGAAGAGCTAGAAAAACCCAAATTAACTTATCAAAGCACCAATATTAAAAACATTACTTTTGAAAAAGTTGATTTTGATGTGGTTTTTGATTTAGAAAATATTAACCCGGTGGCCATTACCGCGATTACGACAGACTATGAAATTTATCTCAATAACCGCCGTTTTGTTTCTGGTAAAAAAGCCTTAAATGATGTTCCTGGCCGCGGTAAAACCCAGTTGGTTTTGCCCGTGACCTTGCTTTACGCTGATTTATTTAATGGGGTTTCGGGTCTAGTTTCTGCAGTGGCCCAAGGTCAAAAATCCATTTCCTATCAAGCCAAAGGAAATTTAGCAGCCAAAGTGGTTGGATTAATTGATTTCACAGTGCCTATCGATCAAACGGCTGAGATTCCTTTGCCAGAAATTCCTAAAGAAAAGCTGGATCAACAGCTTCAGCAGCAGCTCAATCAGCTTAAAAACCAGATTAAGTTTTAAATTTTCTCCAGTCCCTTTTTTGTTGCAATTTTACCTTGCATTTAACGTCTGTTTACCTATAATTCACACCTGTGTTGCAAAGAAAAACAATTTCCTCACCAGAAAGCTCCAGCATTTTCGATTTGATTAAAGAAGAACGCATTACCGAAATTAAAAAAGAACTTACCCAATTCAATTTAAAAACTATTGGGCCCGACGGGCATCCACCTATTATTGCAGCCTTATCGCGATTTATTGAAACAAAAGAGGCACAAGTAAAAAGTGATTTAAAGCAATTAATTGATGATCTTATTAGTAACGGCGCCAACCCTTTCCAAAAAGATAAAGAAGGATCCAATGCTCTGACTTGGGCCATTATCAGTAAAGACGAAGAATTAATTGAAAAATTTGACTCTCTGGGACTTAATGCATTTCAAAGAAATCATTATGGAAATTCGGCATTCCATTATTGGTTAGCAGATCATAAAAAATTAAAACTTAAAAGCATTCAGATCGAAGTTGAACATAATGCTTATCAGATGCTGCATTTATTTGCTTTCACTTTCACAAAGTTAATTGATAAAAATAAAAAATTCAGTAGTTTCATTAAATAAAGTTATTCAATAATAAAAATATTTAAGGAGTACTCGTCGTGTATCAAAAACAATTGCAGAACAAATTTCGATTAAAAAAAAGCGTGTCCCTCTAAAAAAATCAGAACAATATAAAAAACTCAAAAAACATTTCAAAGGCTTAGAAGACTCAACCATTGCCAAACTTTTTAGAGCCAACCCCAATCGTGCAAAAAACTTTACTCTTTCTTTAAAAGACTTCAGTGTTGATTTTTCTAAACATAACATCAACCGTAAAACGATCAAATTATTAGTTGATTTAGCCAGATCACGTGGAATAAAAGATTCTATTAAAGACATGTTTATTGGTAAAAAAATTAACTGGACTGAAAAAAGAGCGGTCGGTCATGTGGCTTTAAGAAACCGTAGCAATTTACCCTTTATGGTTGATGGCAAAGATGTGATGCCTGACGTCAATCGCGTCTTAAATCAAATGAAATCATTTGTGAATAGGGTCCATTCTGGACAATGGGAAGGATATACAGGTAAAAAAATAAAAAATATCGTTAACATTGGAATCGGTGGATCCGACTTAGGCCCTGTTATGGTTACTGAAGCTTTAAAACCTTACCAAAAAGAAGGTATCAACATGGTCTATATTTCTAACGTCGACGGTGCAGATATTTCAGAAAAATTAAAGGGTCTGGATCCTGAAGAAACATTATTTTTAGTCGCTTCCAAGACATTTACCACCCAAGAAACGATGGCTAACGCCAATGCTGCTAAAAAATGGGTAACTGATTACTATGAAAAAAATTGGGAAAAGCTAAACGGCAATCTCAACAGTATGCTTGAAAATGGTTTTGGGAATGATATTATCAATAATTCTGATTTAGAAACGATTTACAAAAATATCACGGCCAAACATTTTGTAGCGATGTCGACCAACAAAGAAAAAGTTGAAGAATTTGGCATCGACTCCAAAAATATGTTTGAGTTTTGGGATTTTGTAGGCGGACGTTATTCATTATGGTCTGCAATCGGTTTATCGAATGCATTAGCCGTTGGTTTTGAAAATTTTGAAGAAATGTTAGCCGGCGCCCATGAAATGGACAGACACTTTGCGACGACTCCTTTAGAAAAAAATATTCCGGTGATTATGGCTATGTTGCGTGTGGGATATAACAACTTTTTAAATGCAGAAACACATGCTGAATTACCTTATGATCAAAATTTAAGTCGATTTGCAGCTTGGGATCAACAAGGCAATATGGAAAGTTTAGGAAAATCAGTAGATGCACAAGGCAAAAAAGTAAAATTTCAAACTGGACAGATTATTTGGGGCGAGCCCGGCACGAATAGCCAGCATTCTTTTTTCCAATTAATTCATCAAGGCACTAAACTGATTCCTGCTGATTTTATTGCTGCTCGTGAAACTCATTATCCAGAGTATGCTGATCAACATAATATTTTATTGTCTAACTTTATTGCTCAAACAGAAGCTTTAGCTTTCGGAAAGACTCTTGAAGAAGTTGTTAAAGAATTAAAAGCCGAAGGCAAAACAGATGAAGAGATCATTGAACTAGCACCTCATAAAGTTTTTGAAGGCAACCGTCCGACTACCAGCATTACTTACGACAAATTGACTCCTCGAAATCTCGGTCGACTCTTATCACTTTATGAGCACATCACTTATGTCATGTCCGTGGTCTATGGCATTAATGCCTTTGATCAGTGGGGTGTGGAATTAGGAAAGGTTTTGGCCAAAAAAGTTTTAAAAGAATTAGAAGATCCTACTTTAGAACCCGCTCATGATTCTTCAACCAACGCCACGATTAAAATCATGCGCAAACCTAAAGTAGCTAAAGAAAACGGCAAAGACCGTCGTAATTAATTCCTGACAGCCTAGAAACTTAGTTTTAAAATCGGGAGGAAGTAAAATGTTTCATCGAAAGGTGACTGGATCTATGACAGCAGAAAAAACTTTAGAAAAAGTTAATTTAAATGCAACGATTGTCCCTTTAACCGAAGGGCTTCAAATTCCTATCATGGGGACCTCTGGCCTTCGTAAGGCTCAAGCTGTCTATAATAAAAAAGAGTTTTTAGAGCAATTTATCCAGGGGATTGCAGATCATTTTAATACTCTTGAAGATCAATTCTTAGAATCAAAAAACAGAACGATCATTTTGGGTGGAGATCCTCGCTTAGGGAACGATGAGCGTATTTATAAAGCTGCTGAAATTTTGGCTGCCAACGGTTTTAAGGTCATGATTGCTCTTCAAGATAGAGTGGCCTCTACTCCGGCGATGTCTCATGCCATTCGCCATGAAAATGCTGTGGGTGGAATTATTTTCACTGCATCACATAATCCGTTTACAGATGTTGGCATTAAAGTAAATATCCATGACGGATCACCTGCATTAGAAGATACTATTAAGAATGTTCACAAACTTCAAAACGAAGTGAAGTCTTATAAGACAATTGATTTTGAAGCAGCACGTGCTAAAGGTTTTATTAGAGACATTGATACCGTGAAACTTTATACTGATTTGTTAGATAAGATTTTCGATTTCACCAAAATGAAATTAAAAATTAAAGAACTCGAAAAAAAATTAGGTCGTCCATTAAAAATTGCTTTAGATGGCATGGGGGGAGCTGCAGGCCCTTACTTAACAGAGATTTTTATTAATCGCCTCGGTTTAAATCCTGAAATCATTCGCGGTGTTCCGGATAAATATTTAGGTGGTCCAAACGATGAAAAGCATCCTAATCATCCAGAGCCCGATTTTGATTTTATTCCTGAGCAGATCAAGAAAAATATGACTAAACTTTATGATTTAGTAGCAGCCTATGATTCTGATGTTGATCGTCGTATCGACGGGGGAAGCGGTTTTTGGGTTGAGTCTGCTGATCAAAAAATGATTTTCGCAAAGTATGCTCATTTGATTGGTATTCAAAATTTATATTTAGATACGCCGGACAAAACCATCACTTTTGCTAGATCTAGTGTGACGGCACCTACTATCGATTTGATGCAGGCTGATTTAGAAAAGCAATTTGCTCCTTTTGGATTAAAAGTTCGCATTTTACAAACTGCAACTGGGTTCAAATACATTGCAGAGTATGGCAATTTTGGCGTAGAAGAAAGTAACGGCGTGGGCAACCCTTGGCTTCGTGAAAAAGATGGAATTTTCTCTACAGTTTTTTTATTAAAAATCATGTTGGAAACTGGAAAAACACCTCAACAATTAATGGAAGAAATTTGGAAACAGTATGGTCGTGTTTATTTTACTCGCGGCGAAATTTCTAGCCCTATCACTGAAGATAAAATAAAACTCGATGCCGCTATTAAAAAAACTCAAACCGACCAAAGTTTTATTGGTAAAAAATATGGAGATTTAACGCTATTAAAAGCAAGTACGTGGGATTATATAGATCCTAAAGGCAATTTAAGAGAAAAAGATTCGGTCAATGTATTTGAATTTAGTGACGGCGTGACTGTTAAAGCACGTTATTCTGGGACTGGTTCAGGTGGTTATACCCTGCGTATTTATGTCACTAAATACGATAAACGCTATAACTTGGTGAAGAAAGAAATCACCGGCCCCGCTAAAAAGGCGATTGCCGAATTAATTAAAGCCGCAGGATTTACTGCGGAAGCTC
This sequence comes from uncultured bacterium, assembly GCA_964390935.1. Lineage (GTDB taxonomy): Bacteria > Margulisbacteria > CAYMKA01 > CAYMKA01 > CAYMKA01 > CAYMKA01. The sequence continues at coordinate 14,732 of CAYMKA010000008.1, read as the reverse complement.
CTAAAGCCTACACTGATGCCAATCAACCCGATCCCTATGAAAAACCTAGGGTCGAAAAAGGTTTTACTTACTAAATCACTGCAATTCTGCCCAAACGATGAAGACGTTCAACAAACTCAACATCTTCATCCTTGGGCAGTACTTTAAAGCCCCCTAAATTTAAAAAATCTTTTTTATCAATCAAAAGCCCGTCTTTTAAATTAGGCATTTGGCGCCCTTCCCTATTTTCAAAAGCAGCCAAAATTATTTTTTCCTGGTAAAAATCTTTTTCTAATTTATCCAAATCAATGTCAGCCGGTAACTGAGTATCAATAGACACAAACAATAACAGTTCGCCTTTTGCTTTCTCAGCACCAAAATTCATTTGAAAACAACGTCCGCGCTTTGGAGATTGATAAAAAAAGATATGCTCATTTTCATAAGTCATCGCCACATCACCGGTATGGTCTTGCGAGGCACCATCTACCACCAGGAGTTCAAAATGATTTTTTATTTTAGAAAAGGCAGCTAAAAAACGAGCGATTTTTTTTTCGTCGTTATAAACCGGAACAATAATTGAAATCAATTATTTAGCGATTTTTTCAAATTCAGAAAAGAATAGTTTATTCACCCAAATCGGGTTGCCTTCGTTGTCCGTAATTTCAATACGATCAATGGCGTCACCTTGTTTCACTTCATGAATCGCGTTCATGCCGGCAATGACATCTCCAAAAACTGAATAGTTGCCATCTAAATGCGGTTGAGGCGCTAAACAAATATAAAATTGAGAGCCGGCTGAATCAGGGTCATTGGCTCTGGCCATTGAAAGAGTGCCTTCTTTATGGGGGCGCTTATTAAATTCAGCCTTAATACGATAGCCAGGACCGCCGGTGCCGTTTCCTAACGGATCGCCGCCTTGAGCCACAAAACCTTTAATGACGCGATGAAATTTAAGTCCGTTATAAAAACCTTTATCAATTAAACTTAAAAAGTTTTTTACGTGGGTTGGAGCTGTTTCAGGATAAAGTTGAATAATCGTTTTGCCATATTTCGTATGAATCGTGACAAAAGTATTTTCATCGGTCCAAGTGTCTTTCACTTGTTTTGCGGGAGTAGCAGGGTTTGGAGAGACTGTTTGATTCATGGTGACGGCTCCTATTGAAATAGTTGAAAGCATTAAAAACAAAATTCCTGTGAAAATTTTTTTAATCATGAGCGAATTATACTAAAAACATATTCAAATATTTCGATGAATAAAAAATGAAATTTAAGGGTAGTAATCAGTATCCGCCGAGAAATGGGATGGTCAGGTTCTTATCAAGTTCTCACCCAATAGGGTCGGCGGTTAAAACAACTTGATAAGATTCTAAACTACAGCTCAATACGAGCTTATCAACCTGGCCATCCATTTCGAAACTTTTTCTTAATGAGATCCTACAAGCGATAAAGATGAAATGGTGTCACCCATTCCTACAAGCGTAATCGGCTTATCAACAATTTTAGAGGGGATAGCCACTACATCAAATTTTTTACCTACAAAAATACCATGGTCTTTTATCGAGTTCTGACCCTCGATTTCATTTAGATATTCATGCAGTTCTACTAAGTGTTTTAAACCCGCTGCCCCCACCGGAACTTGCATACCCCACATTAAATTTTCTTTTTTATCTATCGTACCGGTGCCCGCTTTAGAGGCAGCGATCGTCGCCGCTAACAGCATGCCTTCACGAACTTTTTCAAGAGTGTTCCAATAGTTTTTTGCAAGAAGTGTGATGTAACAGCCAAAAAAATGAATCTGCATACGAGGCGTCCCGATTTTTTCTTGCAGTTTAAACATGCCTTCAAATAAATTAACGGCACTCATATTTTTATCAATTTTTTCAGCCAACTCGACTTCCTCGATGGCTTTTAAAATTAAAACTAATTCTTGTTCATTAAAACCCATGCTCTCTGACTTAAAGGCCACAAATTCGACAATATCTTTTAAAACAGCCTTATCTTGAGTCGACGCCAACTCAATATGCACTTGAGGCAAAGATTGGCGTTTTTTCCAAAAGCCAATTTTTTTCCAGGAATCACGAATCACATCAATGGCTTCAGTGCCATTAGAAAGTTTCGACTGCAACATTTGGTATCCTGACAAAACAATATATTGCAAAGTCCCAGAATCCAAATGAGAGGCAGCTTCATTAAAATGCTTGTCGATTGCTAATTCAAAATTAAGAGGATCATAAGTTGCAATAAAACGATTTGATTTAGGGCAGGTTATTTTTTGGCCATTAAAAGTAATTTGATCATCTTTTTTAAATTCTAAAATCCAATGGATCAGTGGTTTATCCTGAGAGCGAGCGGCTTTACGAGCTGGCACAAATTGATTTTTTGAATCTGCCAAGAGTAAATTGGGTTCATCCACAAACATTTTAATTTGTTCAGAAGCCAGGCTGGCTGCATGCGCGTAAACTTTTTGAACACCGCAGACTGCCATCACATTGGCAATAATGCCGCCCTGACCGCCCATTTGCAGATGATCGTAACCCACATTTTTTTGCAGCCATTCATAAACAGGAATTTCAGTAATCAGCCATTCTGCGGCCGCTCCACGGGCAAAGCAATCCAGGAGTCCTCTTAAAAAATCACCTTGAGACTTAATTTCGTAAGAAGTGTTTTTAAATTCTGTCGTTCCAGCGTATTGATCGATCCAAGTTTGCAGAGTTTGAGAGGTAATTTTTTTGATAGCATCAATATTGCAATTGAATGCCGTCAAAACACCTTTAACATTTTTAAGCCGCTCGAAAGTTTGAGGAACCTCCGCGTAATACTGTTCCCACATCGCCAATCAATTACTTAATAACGATCGTTCGGTAAGTGTTATTAAATGCACCGGGCACACGTTTGTTCTTTGCATCTAGTAAAGCCAGTTGAATTTTGTGTTCTCCAGGAGCCAAATCTTTTAAGTAATAAGTTTTCCAAGTGGTTAAATAAGTAGCCTTACCGTCTACCACTAACTTGACTTTAAAACCTTCTGGAGAAAGCTCAACTTTATCCAAAAAGAAATCTACTAAAATTAGTTTGGCATCTTTTCCGACATAATCACCTTTAGGGCGCGAATAAGTTAAAACCCCAGCTGTCGGAATAGTTTCAGTAGTCACTTTTTGAAAATAGAAATCTGTTTCTTCATAAGAACCAGCTTCTTTAACAGATTCGTGCCAAGAGCGGCTTAAAAAAGCACGGATCGAATGACGGCCTGGTTTTAAATCAGTAATAATCACCGGCTGAGAGACATCGTAAACCGCTTGATAAGGTTCGTTATCAACAATTAAATGGATATGTTGACCTTTGTCTGAAGCCGCCAAACCATTTTTGCCATGACCTTTGGTTTTAGCGCCCAACACAAAATTTTGGACTTCAAACGAAACGGTAACTGACTTTTCTTTAACTAATTGACCCGATAAAGGAGTTTTAATTTTTAATTTAATGTTTTCAATGGGTTTAGAGGTGGGCTCAGCCGAATAAAGTTCATTGATTTCGCCCGGCACTGCCGTTAGCTTTAATTTAGAACCACATCCTGTGACTGTTAAAACAGATAACAAAAGTGCTAAAACAATTAATTTTTTCATATTCGCTCCTTATGACAGGACAAATGTTACCTCAATGATCAAGGTTGGCACAGTAGTGGGAACAACGGTTAAATAACAGAAAAAGTGGGTAAGATTTAATACTGTGTACTACGTCTCTAAAATAACCAGTGAAGGAAAAACTGGGATTCAATTTTTTAAAAAATCTATCAACATGCTTTCTCGACTAAGAGAAAAGTACGTTGATCCTATTATTTTTGAACAACCTGATCTCAGTGTGATGGAAAAATTAAAGGACCTCCAAGCCAACAATCGAGTCAGACATGACCGAGAGGATCCCATCTATGGATTAGAAAGAGCGGTCAATGATCCCGCCATCGACCTTGTCCTTTTTTCTGACCGGCTCAAACGCGCTCAACATAAAACATTTCTAAAAAGAATTCGATATTTAGATGAGATTCTTGATACCAGCACTGAAATTTATTTAGGAATGCCTTATCGACACAGCAGACAAGTCTTGATTCAACTTGCACTGCAACTAGGCAAATCAATGGGCAATGTAAAACTACAACATCGTTACTTAATTGATTTCAAGGACGCAGTAGATGGTTTCAGAATTAAAAGTGAGGCCAAAGATTATGGAATCATTGAAAATGCGTCACTTAATACGCTTAGCTGTTTTTCCTATCAAAGAGAAATTCAAACTCCCAGTGAATTAATGCTCAATGCTTCAGCCATGGGCTATCAAAATATTGGAATTTATTCGCCAGATGTCCTCAACGTTTCGGAAAGATATGAATTTAAAAAAGGGACAGAGAAACTTGGCGTCAAATTTAATGTTTTAAAAGAAAAACCTAATTTAGAAATGATTACCGAGCTGCCTCAAATTGTGCCTCAAATTCATCCTGTCAAAAAATATTATTTATATTCTCTAAACGATTTTGCAGGCAACGCATTATTAATTGGATCATCCGCGGCAACTGCACTGGGCTTTTATGCTCTATGGTCTCATCTCTTTTTAAACCCCACCATTTTAATGTTATGGGGCATCATGACATTTAGCAGGTTGGTCGGTACCGATTTGCTCGCTAAAAATGGCACGCCCCGGTATTGGAACAAGTTCAGTTTTAAAAATATTGAATTTAATAAAATGTCTTTGCATCTTTCCTTAAGTTTTATCTCTATCATTCCTCTTCAAACGATCGGAGCCATTAGCACTTCACTTGCCCCTTCTCTCATAGGCCCCTATTTTCCTGGTTTTATAAAATACTTTCCCACCGCGATGGTCGCTTTAGGAAACGGCATTTGGTTATTTAGCACTTATCGTTGGCTGGGTGAAAATATGAAAGTCAGTCTGCACAATGCCGGCCGCAGTGTTTATGGTTTTTTTCTTGCTTCTTCATTTATTTATGGAATTGAAATTTTGGCACCTTATTTAATAAACAGCCTGGCCACTTTTTTAAAATTATTTATTAGTACTCAGCCTCTTATTTTAAACAAGATCAGTTCTGAAATTGTTGCTTTTGTAATTCACTACTTTGATCCGGGACACCGTAAAAAAAGAAAAGAATTAATCAAAAGATTAAAAGAAAAATTATTTTTGGGAATTTTCGGAGAGGATCAATCTAAATTTAGAAAACATATTGGAGCGCTCATTTATTTGTGGGCGGCTACTCCCTACGCTAGATCGGCCATCAGCAAAGCATTAATTAATAGAAATACTCTTGAAGAATTGGCGGAGTCAAAAGAAATTATTGAACGAATGAAAAAATTGACTGAGGACACCCCCAAGCTTATGACTGCCATTGGTACGATCAAAAGCAGACATGGTCTAAAAATGAATGAGGCTCTAAAAGCATTTTTAGCAGCTTACCCGAATTATTCTTATGAAGAAGACAAATTGCGCTTAGAAGTTTTAAAAGATACCAGCGATCCGAGTCCAGAAGAAAAAGCCGCTCTTTATGCTTGTTATGCAGGGAATCGCCGCAGCACCAAAATATTAGATGATTTTTTTAAACAGTGGGCTAACAGTTATCGTAACCCTAAAAAAATATATCAATTTATTAAAGCTTATACTCCCGATTTTCATGAATGGACTAAAAGAAAATTACCTGCACGTCTTAAGAGAAGAGAAAGGTTTTTAAAAATAAAATTTAAAGTCATAGATTTTATGAATAAAGCAATTACCCCCTTCAAAAAAACAATCAATTCTTTTAAAAAAATATTTGGTTTTTGGCAGGTAAACTCATGAAAACCCCTTCTATTTTTAAACTTTTATTGTGTTGGTTCTTGTTGTTTAACTATAATTAACATATGTTCTGGCTATTAAAATTAATCGACGATAATCAGAACTTTTTCATTGAAAAGCCAGATGACTACGATCAACATCCTGAGAGATATCTACTTAAAATCGACCTTGAAAAAGGAAACCAGTATGTTCCAAAAGTTTTTAGTCCTGATCCCCAAGGTAATCCACTCATTAAAGAAGTCGTTCCTAAAGTGACGGTCTCACTCCCTGAACCAGCCCAAGAACAACTTATCATCGAAGAAAAACTTAGTGAAAAAGTAGACCCCGATGAAATAAAAGTGATGTTTCACAGTTTGAAAGCGGATATGCAGAAACAAATTGATAAAACAGTTTCTGAAATCAACGAGCGTTTTGAAAAAATTGAAAATAAAATAAAGCCTGAATCTTCAAAAAAGTTACCTCGTTTGGTGTTGAGTCTTATTGCTCTTGTTAGTTTTTTAACTCCGTTTAAATCACTTCATGACCCAAAATTAGAACCCACTAAAATCAAAACTTCTAAACCAGCGGCTAAGCCTAAAGTTTATTACTACCAGGCTCCCCCAAAAGAAGTTTTTACCCCCATTTATAAGGTCATTAAGATGTTTCAAGACCTTATTAAAGGGAAATAAATTACTATTTAAATTTACTCTTTTGTCATATAGCCGTTACACATGAGTGGCAATATCTATCTGTATGTGGGGCAAAAAAATCGCTGCGGGAATTGATTCAAACAAAGATAAAAAACTCGCTTTAATTATCAGTCACGAAATTAAAAAAGAACGTCCCCATTTAAGCCCTTTTAGCCTTAATGCTTTTATGAAACCTGTTTACGAACCTGTAGTCGAGCTCGCCATTCGTTATCAATTAATTTCTAGACATGAAGTTTCTGAATCTGAGCGAATTCAATATTTAGAAGATTTACTTAAAATTTTAGACCAACTCATGACCGGCCAAAATCAAGACCCTAAAGTTTTAAAAAAAGGCAAAATTTTAATGTTATTTTTTATTGATCAAATTTGTCACGCCCAAAGTGACAGCGAAAGATTGAAATTTGTTCGATTATTTGGAGAACTTAAAGAAAATGTCACTATTCGAAAAAGTCTTATTGAAAAACACAGCCTGCAATATTCTAAAGAGCTCCAAAACTTTCAAGGTGGACATATCGATTACACTAAAGATCAGACCGAAACCCAATTGTTCTTAACAGCTATTTTAAATAAACCTCAAAAAACAGTGATCAGTTATTTAGTACCGCCTTTAAAACAAAAAAGTCACTACGGACTGCTTTTAAAGTATGCTGAAAAGTTTGAACTCAATTTAGAAATCGAACTCAATTTAAATGGTCGCCACCGTTTGAAATGGCGCTTACCAGAATTTTTTGAATATTATGAAGCGATCATTGAAAAATACGTTACCGAAAAACAAAACAAACCAGTCTTTCAATTTAGCGCAGCCTAAACTTTATGAAAAAGAATTTACAAGCATTTAAGATTCTAAGCGTGTCTCTCGTGACGTTAATTTTTATTTAACATGAAATTTTTAACCAAGCTAGTTAGTTATACCCACACCGGACGGCGCATTGAAATTTTTAATCCCGAAGCTTTTGATCAAATTTTAGAACCTATTAAACTTAAGGGAAGTAAAAATGAACTGATTCATAGAGAACTAAAAAGAGAAGTAAAAAAAGAAGTCAAAACAAGAAAAAATCCTGTTCAAAGACTCAAAATACTACAAACCACAGATAAAGTTCCTACCAAATTGGTGATTGAAGAACCTGCTGTCTCTGAACAATTAGTCCACTTTGTTGAATTACCTGGCACCCCTTTACCGATAGGGAAAAGTGCTTATGTTCTTGATTCATATGGTGGAAATCTTGATTTAAAAACTGAACTAAAAAACTTTATCGAACTTTTTATTGAACAAACTCGTTCTAGTCAAATTTTTTTAAAATTAGAAATTCGTTCTAAAGAGCAATATCCTCAATTTAAAATACTCTTTCAGCTTTATCAAAAAATTCTTAAAAAAAATTCAACCCAAATTGAAAAATTTTTAACAGCGCAGGGGTTAGAACCTTCCTGGATAAGACAAATCGTTCCCGAACTGATTAAATTAAGCTTTTCGACCTCCGAAAACGAAATAAAAAATACTTTAGCATTACTTGAAATAGAAAATGAAAAATATAAAAAAACACTCCAAATTTTATTGCATCAAGCAGTCCATTCTTTTGCCAATCGTTTTCCCATTAAAGATCAGCAAAAAAAACAAAAAATTACTTTTACTGTTGGATTATTGAGCGCAACCGCACTCGGATATTTAATTAAACCTGACTTAAACCTCTTATTAATGACTCCTCTCTGGAGCGCATTCACCATGGGTTGGCGTCTCATGAAAGACCGTTTAATTCGTGGCAAAGACAACTTACAGGTGATGGAAGCCATTAAAGCTAATAACTGGAGTTTGTTTTCGATTGCCCCACAATTTGCAGCAGCCTGGATAACTCAAAAAATATTGCTTTTGTTTTCATTCTCGATTCAAACTCAAGGGCTCATTGTGGCTATTGCGATGGCATTCACCTATACCGGTTGGGCTTACTTACAAGATTGGTGGTATGACAAAAACCGGGGACGTTTTCGTTTAGCAAATGCAGCCAGAGGGATTGTTGGGCTTATTTTTACTATTCCCTTTTTAAGTCTGCCGGCAGCTGTAAGAGACACCACCATGGTCATTGTTAAAAAGGTTGCTCGTGATTTATGGTCATTCTTTATTGAAAGCACCCATCAGTTAAATCATATAAAAAATAATAATTTAAAAAGATTTGAAAAGTTTAAAACAAAGATTTTAGAGCAGGATATAGACACCGAAAAATGGTTCGGACTCATGATTCATGTTTATGGGTTATGGATTAATGAACCCCAAGTCAAAAGACATTTTAGAGAATGGCTAATGAGCGATCGAAATTCACAGCGTTTAATCAATCATTTTAAAAAATTAATTTCATTGAGAAATGGTGAGCTCACTCAAATGTTAGAAGGTCGTAGCCGCAAGGAAGAACAAATCGTAAAACAGTATTATCAACACCTTGACCCATTTACGGAATGGATTCAAAGCTTAGAACAGCCCCCTAAAGAAAATTTCAGACAAAAATTAGTAAAACATATTTTAAGTATTCAGGGTACAGGACTAATCTATTTTGGAACCCAGCAACTCCTAGATAGACTATTAATAGACAGTGCTTACCTGCAAATCACCACATACTTGGTAGCGATTCAAAATTGGTGGCCAGCCTTAACCGCTTCCTTACAAATCAGCTTAGCTCCTTGGGCATTTGCTGCTTTAAGTTATCCGATGATCTATCTTTTAAGCAAACAGATCAGTCGAAAGATTTAAAAATACTTCTCTTCTGTTAGCAAACGTCCTTCCTCATCAAATATTTTTCGGCTCATTTTTTTATTTTCGCGATACAAATCTTTGAACTTTAAAGTGCCATTTAAATTAAAAATCTTATAAAAACCATCTTTCATCCCATTTTGATAAATAATTTCTTCTAACTGCCGACCTTCTTTATCATAGGTTTGTATGTAGCCTTCTAACTTTCCAGCCATATAGTCTGACTCTTGCTGCACCTGTCCATTATCGTAATATTTTGTAGAAGAACCTTCGATTAAACCATCTTTATAAAAAAACTTTTCCATCAACTGCCCGTTTGGATAATAAGTTTCATAATTTCCTTCCAGACGACCCAGTAAATAACTCCCTTTCGCCAAAAGCTTCCCATTTTCATAATACTGTTCATAGTCGCCGCTGGGCTCATTTTGCAAAAAGTTCATTTTTTCAAATACTTTTCCACTAGCATAAAAAGATTTCACAATTCCATCTGGAATTTTGCCAATCACCACGCTGCGACCGCTAGTTTGATCCATTATTTCTTTAGCAATTTCTTTTTGATTTAAATAATAAAAAATCTCCTGACCCTGACCTCCATAAATATTTTTTTTAACACGCGTTACAAACTCTTCTGCATGCAGAGTACTCACTAAACAAAAAACAATTCCTGTTAAGATTAAAAACAAAATTCTTTTTTTCATAACGGCTCCTTTTTTTAAAAATCTATTTAATATGGGGGGCTACTTCCTCTCCCGAAAAACGAATAAAATCTTCGTACACTGGCGTGCCGCGATATTTAGACATTTCCACAGCTAGTTCCCGCCACTTACTTTTGACTTGTTTTTGAACCTCTTCTTTTTTAGCTAAGTCAGCCTTACAAAAGTAATAATAACTTTTAAACTTATTTAACTTATCTTCGGGGGTAGAGCTTTCATTATTTTTATCAATAAATAACGCGGGCTGAGGTATTGCCACAGGTGGGTTTGAAGCTGTTTTGATTACTTTTTGTTCTTTTTTGGGGGTTGTTTTTTTACTTATTTTCTTTGTTTTTTGATTTTTTTTCGGTTTATCTTGCACCACCGGTAACCTTTCTGTTTTGTTATCTGTCTTTTTATCAACCTTTGTGTTTTCTACAGGTTTAGTCATTTCACAAGATATTTTTTCTTCTTCTTTAAATATCTCTTGTTTTTTTTGATCAAATTCTTTTTTACGAGTTTCATCTGCAAAAAAAGATAAACCTGGAGTATTTACATCAGCATATTCTCTTTGCAATTTTTTTAAGCGCTCATTTTTTTGCTCAGACTTTAATTCTGTTTTTGGAACTTGATAACAATTTATTTGAGTTTTTTCAGAAATTTTCATTTGGACTCCTAGTAATTGGCCTGCAGTTGAATCCAGCCGGTATGTTGCGGGCGATTATCTTTATTATCAAAAATATCCACTCCATGACTAAACTGGATCCGGTAAGTGGCATGCGGTTGAATATGAATACAGCTTAAAATACGCGATAAGCTTGTATTTGATTTTGCTCCAGGCAGCTCCACTTCAAATCGGTCAAAACGCAAAAGTGTTCCAAAAACATAATTCCATTGCCAGCCTAAAACCAGTTCATATAAACGTGACTTGGCCCCTACAGTTTTTTGATCATAAGCAATCATATGTTCAAATGAAAAAACGGGGCCTGGTTCTAAGCTACGTCCATAGTTATAAAAAATAATCACTCCCGCCGCATATTGATCAGACATGGTATTGATCTTTGGGTAACTGGCATCATTACGGTATTTTTCATACAAAAAAGAAAGTCGTGCTTCAAATAACGAAACAGGGTTTGTTCCCATCAAAAAAGTAAAACCTTTACCGTCATCTAGGTCAGCTGATTTAGTTTGAGCTTTATAGCCGTCTGCAGGACTGGCATAAACACCTGTATCAAAAAATAATTTCTGATTGGGAAACTTGGCGCTGATTGAAGCTCCCAGTCCATTAGAGCTAAGACCAACCCCCTTGGCTACAAAAAACTTTTCTTTTTCTCTTAAAACTTTTTCAGGAAAATGATTAGGATAATCTAATCCAAAATGAATACGATGAATTCCGGTTGTGGCTTTAAAATTTTTAAAAAACTTTTTTTCATAATAACCGTTCCGCAGCCCAAACCAAGAATCTTCCCCAGCCTGGTTAATTTGAAAATCGGGCACCACTCGCACCGTATCGGTTTCTGTTAATTTATATTCAAAATCAATTAATAAACGAGCTATTGAAAAGCTATTGGTGTAATCTGAATATTTAGGATTATCAGTCGCTGTAAAGCGCGACCACAACACCCCGCCGATATGTAATTTTTCTTCTTTATTTTCTGGTTTATTTTCTGGTTTTTCATCTGCAAAAAGAGAAAGACTATGAATCATCAAAATTAATTTAATAAACTGAAAAAATGTTCTTTTGAGCAAACACAACTGCGCTATTATTTTTAAATTCACGGGGAGCTGAGAATAACGAACGAATGTTCTATTTAAATTAACGGAGTGTAAATTGGAAGTAAAAAAACAGGGTCCCGGCAGGGCCCGGCCTTAATTAGCCGTACCCGCCGGGAATTAAAAATACTAAATTTTTTCTTTAGTCAAAATTTCTTCAACAGTCACACCAGGCTTTGATTTGCCCGCAAAAACGGTACCGATTCTTTTTGCGTTCAATTTTGCTAACGCCAATTCATAAGCTTTAGCTGGCAAGGCCACATAACCGACTTCTTTAGTGATGGCTGCTCCATTCTTCAAATAAAACTCTACAAACTTTTGAATTTCGGGTTTATCTAAAGACTTCACATTCACGTAAATAAAAATAGGACGTGCCAAAGGTTGGTACTTAGTTGAAAGAACATTGTCATAAGTAGGAAGGATTCCGTTTACAGGGACTGCTTTAATACGCTCTTTATTGTGTTCCAAATAGGCCATTCCAAAATAACCAAGAGCATAAGGATCGGTCGCAACCCCTTGCACTAAAACGTTATCGTCTTCGCTAGCAGTATAGTCTCCACGGCTGGCTTTAGCTTTTTTGTTAATGATTTCAGTAAAGTAATCAAATGTTCCTGAATCTGTACCAGGTCCAAAAAGTTTAATCGCTTTATCCGGCCAGTTGGGACGAATGTCATTCCACTTCATGATCTTACCTTGAGCTGCAGGTTCCCAAATTTTCTTGAGTTCTGCAGGAGTAATTGAATCAACCCAAGTGTTTTTAGGATTGACCACTACCGCTAGGCCGTCAAAAGCAACAGGAAGTTCAATAAATTGCACTGCGTTATCTTTACAAACATCTATCTCAGCGGTTTGAATCGGACGAGAAGCATCTGCAATATCAATCTCGCCACGGCAGAATTTTTTGAAACCGCCGCCAGTTCCTGAAATACCAACTGTGACTTTGTTGCCCGGAAAAGCTTGTTGAAATTCTTCCGCAACGCCTTCGGTAATGGGAAACACGGTTGAAGAACCATCAATTTTAATCAGCCCTGCTGCAAAAAGCGGCAGGACCATCAGTGAAACAATGACACTGGCTAGGCCCAATTTTTTAAAATCTATTTTCATTTTTGACTCCTTTTAAAATTTTGCTACCAAATCTAGCATGAGGTTAGATTGTGGATTTTGATCAACCACAGTCTTCTTGTTCATGTAGGTAAAACCCACCTCGATATTATCTTCTAAACCATAGCTTGCACCGGCAATAATCCCTTCGGTTGCAAAGTTATTAGCCGCACGGAAATTGTTATCTCTAAAATCGGAATCACGATAAAAAGGTGAGAAGCCTACATCGTAGTGACCGTAACCTAATTTAGCAGCCAAATCGCCAGCCACTTTCACTTTACTCCATTCAAGCATCGCTAAGTAAGCCGTTTTGCTGGTGATATTTTCTACATCATAGTTAACACTTAATTTAAAATCTTTTAAGAAGACATAACTGGCATAAAGATCACGATAATCACTGGGGCCATTTTTACTGTCTAAATAATTAGCCAGAAAAATTTCAATATCATCGCCGCGCCAGCCAATTTGATAGGCGCTGATGCCTGTATTAAATTGAGGTTGAGTGGCCGTATTTGAAATCACCCATTGACCAGTTCTAAAAACCAAAGCTCCTAAATTATATTCAAACGCAATTCCGTCTGGATTGGTATCTGGATCCCACATCAGCATGGTGGTAGTCATCGGATTTTTCATTTTGCCGGCATAAACTTTAAAGCGTTCAATCATTGTGGGGCGATAAGTAATATACGCTTGATCTAAGTAAATTAAATACGGCGCAAAATTATTGTAGGTTTGATTGGTCGAAAGAGGATCTCCCTGATTGGTTGAAAAACCACTGGTTGCAAAACGAAAATTAGTATCGAGGTTATCTGCCACTTCCGCTTTAGCACCATAACGAAAACGAATACGATTCCGATTCTGCGTATCAACTGCCGCACCTTGTTCATAGCGGGTTTCTTGTCTGACTCTTAAATCTCCTCCCCAGGTTAACTCCACTGCTTGAGCAGACGTCAAACTGATCATTGAGGCAAGCAAAACAAAACTGAAAATCTTTATTCTCATGTGTCCCTCCGTTTATTTATTGCGGAGGGAAGTTAGCGAGTGGATGTATCGAAAGTATGTCTGGTGTGTAACAGGAGTGTAAATTTCTCTATAGCCTAGGGTTTAAACCCTAGGCTATAGAGAAAGGTTAATTCAAATGAACCAAACTACCTTCTTTAATAAAAATAATTTTCTCAGCCACGTTTTCAATATGATCGCCAATGCGTTCTAAGGCTCTAATAATACTCATCACATACATAATTTCATCAGCATTTTTTTCATCGTCATGAAGGGTTTTTAAAAGTTTTCGATAAATGATTTGCTGATCATCATCCACTGCTTTATCTTTTTTAGACAGTTCGATGGCTAAATCCACATCTTTCTCTTTAAGTGCCTTAAGCATATCTGCAAGCATTTCATTAACATGTTGGTACATTTTTTGGATATCTGGAACCACTGCAGAGTAATCATAATCATTAAGTTTAGTGACTTTTTGACAGATTTTTTTGATCAAATCACCCATGCGTTCCATATCTCCCGAAATACGAATGGCAGCAATAATCATGCGCAAATCAATAGCCATCGGCTGTTGTAAAGCTAAAAGTTTAGTTGAATCCGCTTCGACGCCAAGTTCTAAATTATTTAATAATCGATCTTCATCAATCACATTCATGGCCTGATCAAGATTTTTTTTAACTACGCATTGGAGAGATTTATTCAGACCTTCTTGAACCAAAACACCCATTTGCAAAAGTTTGGCATTCAAATTATTCATTTCTTCATGAAATTGATGACGCATAAAAATCGATCTCCTTCTGTTAATAGTTATTATGCCCGCTTCTCAGGCTTTTACCAACGGTAAGTCAAATTTAAATGTTGTTCCGTGACCCAACTTACTAACAACCTTAATTTGGCTGTGATGAGCTTTTAAAATCTCCTTCACTATCGCTAAACCCA
>CAYMKA010000007.1:0-26875 GCA_964390935.1 uncultured bacterium | reverse complement strand
AAAAGGAGAAATCAATGTCTAGAGAAAAGTTTCAAAGAACAAAGCCACACGTAAACGTAGGAACGATTGGACACGTGGATCACGGTAAGACGACATTAACTGCAGCGATCACGACTGTATTATCAAAAACAGGTATGGCCGAGAAAAAAGGTTACGACCAAATCGATAGCGCACCAGAAGAAAAAGCCCGTGGGATTACGATTAATACTGCACACGTTGAGTATGAAACAGCTGCAAGACACTACGCACACGTAGATTGTCCTGGTCACGCTGACTATGTGAAGAACATGGTAACGGGTGATGCGCAAATGGACGGAGCGATTTTGGTTGTATCAGCAGCTGACGGCCCAATGCCACAAACACGTGAACATATTCTTTTGGCAAAACAAGTAAACGTACCGTTTATTGTAGTTTTCTTAAATAAATGTGACATGGTTGATGATCCAGAATTGTTAGACCTAGTAGAAATTGAAGTAAGAGAACTTTTAAGTAAATATGATTTCCCTGGGGATAAGATTCCAATTATCCGTGGTTCAGCATTAAAAGCATTAGAAGGCGACGCTAAAGGCGAAGAAGCTATTAATGCGCTGATGAAAGCGGTAGATGAATATATTCCTACTCCTAAACGCGAAGTAGATAAAGATTTCTTAATGCCAGTAGAAGACGTATTTACAATTACAGGTCGTGGAACAGTAGCGACTGGCAGAATTGAACGTGGTGTTGTAAAGGTGAACGAAGAAATCGAAATTGTAGGTTTGAAACCTGAAACAAGATTGACTGTTTGTACTGGTGTAGAAATGTTTAGAAAGACATTAGACCAAGGACAAGCTGGAGATAACGTTGGATTATTACTTCGTGGTGTAGAAAAAGACGAAATTGAACGCGGAATGGTATTGGTTAAAAAAGGATCAGTGAAGCCACATACAAAGTTTAAAGGTGAAGTCTACGTATTGAAGAAAGAAGAAGGCGGACGTCACACTCCTTTCTTTACTGGATACCAACCACAATTTTATATGAGAACAACCGACGTGACTGGAAAGATTACATTACCTCAAGGTGTTGAAATGGTTATGCCTGGAGACAATATCATGATGGAAGTGGAACTGATTATGCCTGTCGGTATTGAACAAGGTCAGCGCTTTGCGATTCGTGAAGGCGGACGTACTGTTGGTGCCGGTGTTGTTGGTCAGATTATTGCGTAGAAAATAATAGAGAAAAAAAATGACAAAAATTAAAGTAAATCAGAAAGTTAGAATTCGCTTAAAAGCGTTCGATCACCGTGTTTTAGATCAATCTTCTGGAACGATCGTAGACACAGCTCAAAGATCAGGTGCAAAAGTTTTAGGTCCCATTCCTCTGCCTACTGACATTCGCAGATGGTGTGTGCTAAGATCACCACATATTAATAAACGTTCTGGTGAGCACTTCGAATTAAGAACTCATAAGCGTTTGATAGATATCTTGGATCCCCCGGCGACAGCTGTTGATGCATTGATGCAGCTGGATCTTCCTGCAGGGGTCGATATCGAGATAAAACTACAACAATAGTTAAAATTTTTTAGTACAAATCACAGGGAATGGTTTTCCGTTTTCTTGTTTTGTCTGCGTAAAGGTTGAAAAAAATGAAGGGTTTATTGGCTCGTAAAGAAGGTATGACAAGTTTTATCACTGAAGACGGAAACGTTTTTGGGGTCACTGTTTTATCTGCAGGTCCTTGTGTTGTGACTCAGAAAAAAACCAAAGCGAAAGATGGTTATGACGCTTTGCAAATTGGTTTTGTTGATAAAGCAGAGAAAAAATTGATTAAATCTGAGATTGGTCACGCAAAAAAAAGTAACGTGGCAGCGAAAAAATATTACAAAGAAATTCGTTTAAACAAAGAAGCAACTGTTTCTGAAGGTTACGAAATTAAAGTAGATATTTTTAAAGTGGGTGAAAAAATTGTGGTTTCGGGGATCTCTAAAGGGAAGGGTTTTCAGGGAACGATGAAACGACATAATTTTTCTGGTGGTCGTGCGACTCACGGTTCGAAACATCATCGTTTGCCTGGTTCTATTGGTGGTCACACTTTTCCAGCGAAAGTTTGGAAAAACTTAAAGATGAGCGGTCATATGGGTAGCGATGAAATTTCTAATAAAAATTTAAAAGTGATGAAAGTGGATACTGATAAGAATTTGATTTTTGTAAACGGCAGTGTTCCGGGCGGTACTGGAACTGTTGTATTCTTGAGAAATTTCTCAGAACTTGAATTGAAAGCTTAAGGAAAAATATGTCAATTTATAAACAAGCAACATTAAGTAAAGAAGTCGCCGAGACCAAGGTGAATGGAGCGGTGCTTCATCAGTCAGTGGTTTCTTATTTAAATACTGCACGTGCAGGTTCTGCAAATTCAAAAACTCGTGGTGAGGTCAGTGGTAGCGGTAAAAAACCTTGGAAACAAAAAGGCACTGGTAATGCTCGTGCTGGCAGTATTCGTTCTCCTCTTTGGATTAAAGGCGGCGTTATTTTCGGGCCAAAGCCAAGAGATTTTTCGCATTATTTGCCCAAAAAAATGTCGCTCAATGCTTTAAAGAGCGCTCTCAGTATTAAAAAAGATAATTTATTCGTATTAAATGCCAAAGGTGCTGAAGTAAAGAAAACAAAAGAATTGGTTGTTGCTTTGAAAGACATGGCTGATAAGAAATGGCTTTTTGTTGTTTCCAACTTATCTTCTCCTGTTGGCTTGTCTGCTCGTAACTTAAAGAATGCTGATGTGGTGAAAGACAGCTCTCTTAGTGTTTACCACTTAGTTTGGGCGGATAATGTTTTTTTTGATGAAGCCTCCTACGAAAAATTGACAAAAAGACTCGGTAAAGAATAAAAAGGAATAGATTATGTCAAAGATAGCAGATGTAATTATTGGTTTTCATATTTCTGAAAAAGGAAATATGGTTGCTGCTCAAAATACCTACGTTTTGAAAATTAATCCCAAAGCCACAAAACAAGAGGTGAAGTACTCTGTTGAAAAGTTTTTTGGTGTAAAAGTTTTGGACGTAAACATGGTGAGAGTAAAGCCTAAAAAAAGAATTTTGGGACGCCGCTTAGGTTGGAGCGAAGACTTTAAAAAGGCTTATGTGAAGTTGGCTGAAGGTCACACCATTAGCGCGTTATCAAATTAATTAAGAGAAGGAATATATGGCAGTAAGAATTTATAAACGAATGAGTGCGGGTCAGAGAAATAAGTCAGTTTCTGATTTTGCTGAAATCACAACTTCAAAACCTGAAAAATCTCTTTTAATGCCTAAAAAGAAGAATGCCGGTCGTAACGCTTCGGGAAAAATTACTGTTCGTCATCGTGGTGGCGGAAACAGACAGTTTTATCGATTGGTTGATTTCAAGCGTTTAAAAGACAATGTTCAGGCGACTGTAAAAACAATCGAATATGATCCTAATCGCAGTGCTCGTATTGCTTTAATTCAATATCGAGATGGTTTAAAAAGTTACATCTTGGCTCCTATGGGATTAAACGTCGGTGATATTTTAATGAATGGTGCTGCTGCTGAAATTCGCATTGGAAACCACATGCCTCTTCGCAATATTCCTGAAGGAACAACGATTCATAATGTAGAGTTGACTTTAGGTCGAGGCGGTCAAATTGGTCGTAGTGCCGGCATGTCTATTCAGTTGATGGCTAAAGACGGTGACTATGCTGTGGTGGTTTTGCCTTCTGGTGAACAAAGAAAAGTTCATGCTGATTGTCGTGCGACGATTGGTCAGATGGGTAATCCTGAAGAAATTAACGTGGTTATTGGTAAGGCAGGTCGCAAACGTCATATGGGTTGGAGACCCGTTGTTCGTGGTGCGGTTATGAATCCTAACGATCACCCCCATGGTGGTGGTGAAGGTCGTGCTCCTGTGGGACGTAAAAATCCTCGCGATCTTTGGGGTAATGTGGCTTACGGTGTTAAGTCTCGTGATCCGAAGAAATCAAGTAATCAATATATTTTAAGAAGACGTAAAAATAAAAGAATGAATGAGGTAGGGTAAATATGGGTCGTTCAATTAAAAAAGGTCCTTTTGTAGATAGTCATCTTTTAAATAAAGTTTTAAAGATGAATGAGTCAGGTAAGAAAACTTTAATTAAAACTTGGTCTCGTCGTTCTACGATTTTGCCTGAAATGATTGGTCATACTGTTGCGGTTCATAATGGTCGCAAACATGTTCCTGTTTATGTTTCAGATAACTTGGTAGGTCATAAATTTGGTGAATTTGCTCCGACTCGTACTTTTAAAGGTCACTCGAAAAAAGTGGCTGCTGAAATCGGCGCTTAGTCTGATAGAGATAAGGTAAAAAATGGTAACAAAAACAAAAAAAACAAAAGAAGTGAAAGTAAAAGCTCCTAAAGCAGACGCGGCAGTGCAAAAAGAAGTTGTGAATGATGCTTCTTCGAATGGTCAGCCGATGATTGCTAAAGCAATTGCTAAGTACTTAAGAATTTCTCCTAAGAAATTAAGAAGAATTGCAAAAGAAATTAAAGGAAAGTCTGTTGCGGAAACTTTAATTTATTTAAAATACTTACCTAATCGTCCTGCTCGCTACATTGAAAAAGTAGTGGCAAGCGCAGCGGCAAATGCTGTGACTAATCACAAAATGTCTGAAACTAGACTTTATGTTTATGCTTCTGAAATTAATGAAGGTGTGATCATGAAACGTTTTCGTGCTAGATCACGCGGGATGGCTGCTCCAATTCAAAAGAAGACCAGTCATATCACGGTGAAGGTAGCAGAGAGGTAGAAAATGGGACAAAAAGTAAATCCAAGAGTAATGCGCCTAGGAATCGTCTATGACGAAGAAAGTACTTGGTTTGCTAATAAATTTAATTATTCTGACAACTTGTTAGAAGATAAAAAAATTAGAGATCATATTAAAAAGAAATATTATCGTGCTGGTGTTGCTAAAATTTTGATCCGCAAGCGTTCAAAACAAGTAGAAGTAGATATTTTTACTGCTCGTCCTGGTGTGATTATTGGTAAAGGCGGAGAAGAAGCTTCCAATTTAAAATTAGATGTTGAGAGACTTCTTGGAAAAAAAGTATTGATTAATATCATCGAAGAGAAAAAAGTAGATTTAAATGCTCAGCTTTTAGCAGAGTCTATTTCTTCTCAAATTGAACGTCGTATTGCTTTTAAACGAGCGATGCGTCAAGCGATGACGACAGCCTTACGTGCGAATGCTTTGGGAATTCGCGTGAGAGTGTCTGGTCGCTTAAATGGTTCTGAAATTGCACGTGCTGAATGGTATATGGAAGGACGCGTTCCTCTTCATACGCTTCGTGCTCATATCGACTATGGTTTTACAGAAGCTTTAACGACCTATGGAAAGATTGGAATTAAAGTTTGGGTTTATCGTGGCGATGTGATTGATCGTAAGGAAGTCGAAAATGACGCGAACAATGCGCGTACAAATTCTAAAGTAGGAGCACAAGCATAATATGTCATTATTAATGCCAAAAAGAGTTAAGTATCGAAAGCCCCAACGTGGTGCAATGCGTGCAACCGCAAGCGCTGGAAATAAATTGTCGTTTGGTGACTATGGAATTCAAGCCATTGATCGTGGTTGGGTAACTGCTCGTCAAATTGAAGCGGCTAGACGTGCTGTAACTCGTTTTGTGAAACGTGGCGGAAAAATTTGGGTTCGTATATTCCCTGATAAGGCGATTACTGCTCGTCCTCCTGAAACTCGTATGGGTAAGGGAAAAGGCGCTCCAGAATTTTGGGTATTTGTTGCAAAACCTGGCCATATTCTTTTTGAAATTGGCGGCGTGTCTGAAAGTGATGCTCAAGAAGCAATGAGATTGGCTTCGCATAAGCTGTCAGTGCCAACCCGATTTTTAAAAGCGTCAGATTATCGATCGCTATAATAAATTAAGAGAGAAATAGATTATGAAAACAGTTGAAATAAAGAAATTAGAAAAAGAAGATTTAGCAAAAAAAATTAACGAATGGTCTCAAGAGCTTGTTGATTTGAAATTTCAAGCTATGACCCAGAAGTTAAAAGAAGTAAGCAAAATTGATGCCGTAAAAAAACAAATTGCTAAAGCGCAAACTTTTTATGTGCAAAAAACTGGAGTAAAGTTTCATGCCATTGAATATGCTGGTGTGAAAATGGCTCCCGTGAAAGAAGTGAAAAAAGAAGTGAAAGAAAAAAAAGCTCCTAAGGAAGTTAAAAAAGAAGAGCCTAAAGCAGTTAAAGAAAAAAAAGTTAAAGCTAAGAAATAGTAGAGGAAAATAATATGGCAAAAACAGTAGCAAGTGCGACCGTTGAAAGAAATTTAAGAAAACAGTTAGTCGGTCAAGTCGTGAGCGACAAAATGGAAAAGACCGTCGTTGTTTTGGTTGAGAACACTGTAATCCATGCTAAGTATGGTAAAGCGATCCGCCGTTCTAAAAAATATAAAGCACATGATGAAAAAAATGAAAGTAAAGTGGGCGATAAGGTTTTAATTATTGAAACTAGGCCTTTGAGTAAAGATAAATATTTTCGTGTGGCAGAAATTTTAGAGAAGGCAAAAAAGGCGTAAGCTTTTTGTAAGTAAGAGGATAAAAAATGATACAAGAAGAAAGTAGACTGGTTGTAGCAGATAACTCGGGTGCCAAAGAGGTTCTTTGTATGAAACTTTTGGGCGGAGCGAAAAGAAAATATGTTTCTGTAGGTGACGTGATTACTTGTGTAGTCAAAAAAGCCACCCCAAACATGACTGTTAAAAAAAGTGATGTGGTGAATGGCGTGATTGTAAGAACGAAACGTGAAATTCGCAGAACAGATGGTTCTTATATTCGTTTTGATGACAATGCGGTTGTGTTGATTGATAAAAAAACTGGAAACCCAACAGGAACTCGTGTGTTTGGTCCAATTGCTAGAGAGTTGAGAGATAAGAACTATATGAAAATTATCTCTTTAGCAGAAGAAGTGGTGTAAAGAACATGGCAAATAAAATTTTAAAAGGCGATATGGTTATTCTCTTGAGTGGGGATGACAAAGGTAAAAAAGGAAAAGTTTTGGCTGTATTTCCTAAAGAGTCAAAAGTTTTGGTAGAAGGCATTAATGTTGTTAAAAGACATACTAAAGCTGACCAAAAAAATCCTAAGGGCCGTATTGTGGAAAAGCCCCTTCCTGTTTTCTTGTCGAAAGTGAAATTGCTTTCTGGAGATACACCGGTAAAGGTAGCGTTTACACGCAATAAAGAAGGTCGTTTGCAAAGAGTGAATAAAAAGACCGGTAAAGAAATTACGGTAGCTAAATAGGTGAAATGATGACAAAAGAAATGGTTGTTTTGAAGAAAAAATATTTAGAAGAAATTGTTCCAGAAATGCAAAAGCGTTTTAACTACACAAATAAAATGCGTATTCCAAAACTGGAAAAGATTTGTATTAACCGTTCTATGAGCGCTTCGAAATCGACTAACAAAACTTTAGATTCAATGGTTAAAGAATTGACGATTATTTCTGGTCAAAAGCCTTTGGTGACCAAGTCTAAAAAATCGATTTCAAACTTTAAATTAAGAGAAAATTTAGAAATTGGTTGTAAGGTCACAATGCGTGGAGAAAGAATGTATAACTTTTTATACGTATTTATTAATTTAGTGTTGCCAAAAATTCGTGACTTTAGAGGAATTCCTGTTAATTCTTTTGATGGTCAAGGAAATTATTCAATGGGATTAAAAGATCAAATCATTTTCCCTGGTATTAACTTTGATCAAGTAGAGTCATTACGTGGTATGGATGTCACTTTTGTGACTTCAGCTAAAAACAATGAAGAATGCCGAGCACTTTTAGAATATTTCGGCATGCCGTTTAGAAAAAATTAATTAGTTAAGTAAAAAATAAAAAGGAATAGAAGGGTTGGTTCATGGCTAAGACGAGTTTAATAATAAAGCAGCAGAGATTAGCAAAGAAAAAGGCATACGACGTGCGTGCTTATCATCGTTGTAAGTTGTGTGGCAGACCTAGAGGTTATATTAGAATGTTTGGTTTGTGTCGTTTGTGTTTTAGACAATTAGCCAGTTTCGGGAAATTACCCGGAATTAGAAAAGCTAGCTGGTAATTAGGAGGATAACTTGGCAACTACAGATTCAATAGGCGATATGTTAACAATCATCCGTAATGGATTACGGGCGAAATTTCCTTCTGTCGAATTTCATTCGTCAAAACTGAAATTAGCAATTGTAAAAGTATTACGCGAAGAAGGTTATATTGCTTCTTATGAAGAATTTAAAAAAGATGAATTACCTTACATGAAAGTCACTTTAAAATATGGTGAATTTAATGATGAGCGTGTTATTCATGAAATTAATCGTGTTTCTAAACCAGGTCGCCGAGTTTATGTTTCTAAAAAAAGAATTCCTAAAGTTCTCAATGGATTTGGAATTACGATTTTAAGTACTCCGCGTGGAGTCTTAACTGGTCGCCAAGCTCGTATGGCTAATGTTGGCGGCGAATTATTGTGTGAGGTTTACTAATGTCTAGAATAGGATTGAAACCAATTGTTGTTCCAGCAGGTGTTGAAGTAAAAATCAATTTACCCCTTATTTCTGTAAAAGGACCTAAAGGGACTTTGTCTAAAGAATTTCCTGGTGGAATTCAGTTTGAAGTAAAAGACAAAGAAATTACTCTAAAAAGACCTGATGATAAACGTAATAATCGTATGTTACACGGTACCTACCGTGCTATTTTGGCCAACATGGTTAAAGGAGTTTCGGAAGGTTTTGAACGAACTCTGGATTTAGTGGGTGTGGGTTATCGTGTCCAGGCTAAAGGAAAAGATATTGCTTTTCAATTAGGTTTTTCTCACCCTGTAGAAATAAAAGCTCCAGAAGGAATTAGTTTCAAAGTAAATAGTGAAACTCAATTGGTTGTCTTGGGTTGTGATAAAGCAATGGTCGGACAAGTGGCTGCAAACATTCGTACCATTCGTGAACCTGAGCCATATAAAGGTAAGGGTGTTCGTTATATGGGTGAAAAGATTACTCTTAAACAAGGTAAAAAAGCTGCTACTAAATAGTTAAAGTATTAACGAGGAAAAAAATGAGAATTAAAAGAACAAAAAATAGAGCAAGAGGAATTAAGGCTGGTACTGCAGAAAGACCAAGATTGGCAGTTTTCAGAAGTTTGAATCACATCTATGCTCAAATTATTAATGATGACGAAAGCAAGACCCTTGTTTCTGCTGATAGTTTAAAAGTTAAAGACAAAGCAAAAAAAGTTGATTTAGCTGTAACTGTTGGAAAAGAAATTGCAAAACAAGCTAAGGCAAAAGGAATTACCAAAGTTTTGTTTGATCGTAGAGATAAAAGATTTCATGGCCGCATTGCTGCTTTAGCAAATGCTGCTCGTGAAGGTGGATTGGAGTTCTAGTCATGGCAAAAAACGCAGAAATAAAAACAGCAGACGAAGAAGTTATTAGAGAGAAAGTTATTCAAATTTCTCGTGTAACCAAAGTAGTTAAGGGCGGTAAGAATATGTCTTTCCGTGTAACGGTGGTTGTGGGAGATGGCAAAGGCCGCGTGGGTCTTGGCATTGGCAAATCAGAAGAAGTTCCTACAGCTATTCGTAAAGGAATTCAAGAAGCTCGCAAAGATCAAATTTTAATTAATTTGACTGGCAGCACAATTCCTCATGTGATCTATGGAAAATCTGGTGCTTCTCGTGTGATTTTGCGTCCAGCTATTCCTGGTACCGGCGTTATCGCGGGTGGTGCCGTTCGTTCTATTTTAGAAATGCTGGGCGTTTCTGACATTGTTGCTAAAGCACAGGGTTCACGAAATCCAATTAATATCGCAAGAGCAACTCTAGATGGTTTATCAAAACTGATGACAGTAGATGCAGTTGCTAAAACTCGTGGCGTGAAGTTAAGCGTTCAAAAGTTTAATTAAGGCTTTAGGAGAAAAAAATATGTACGCATTAAATGAATTAAAGCCAAAGTTTGGATCTAAAAAAAGAAAAAAACGTGTTGCACGTGGTGAAAGCAGTGGTCACGGAAAGACAGCGACCCGTGGAACCAAAGGTCAACAAAGTCGTACGGGCGGCGGTTCTTACGCTGGTTTTGAAGGGGGTCAAACTCCTTTATACCGCAGAATGCCAAAGACTCGCGGTTTCAATAACTTTTTTAGAGTAGAGTATGAAGTCGTAAACGTTTCACAACTCAACGAAGTAAATGAGAAAGAAGTGACATTAGAATCTTTAGCAAAAGCTGGAATTATTTCTCGTCGCGCTAAATGGTTAAAAGTTTTGGGTGATGGTGAAATCACTAAAGCCGTTTCAATTAAAGCACATGCTATTTCTGAAACTGCAAAACAAAAACTTGAAAAAGCTGGCGGTAAAATCGAGCTTTTAGAAGTTAAATAGCGGAGTCATCTTGTCGTCGCTACTAAAATCAATTTTTCTTATTCCAGGACTCAGATCAAAAATTATTTACACTCTGGTGGTTTTGGCGTTGGTTCGTTTAGGAAGTCACGTTCCTATTCCTGGAATCGACACCAATCAATTGAATACCTTATTTGCTAATAATGGATTACTTGGCTTAGCAGATTTGTTTGCCGGAAAGGCCCTTTCAAATTTTTCGGTTTTTGCGATGGGCATTCTGCCTTACATCAATGCTTCTATTATTATGCAACTCATGACCATTTTAATGCCTCAATTAAAAGAATTGGCTGAGGAAGGCGAGTCCGGCCGTAAAAAAATTGCCCAAATTACTCGTTATCTAACTATTGGACTTGCTGTAGTTCAAGGAACCGCTTTTTCTATTGGCTTTAGTGGATTTTTACTGCCGGGAACAAACTTTATTTTATTTGTGATTTCTTCTGCGATTACGCTTACTGCTGGAACCTGTTTGGTGATGTGGATGGGTGAATTAATCTCTGAAAGAGGTATTGGAAACGGTGCTTCAATGATTATTTTTATCGGTATCGTTTCGTCGTTACCGTCTTATATTAATCAGACGGTTACTTTAGTTAAAGGTGGTGTTTCTCTCTTTGGAGTGATTTTACTTTTAGCAACATTACTTTTGGTGATTGTGGCGATTGTGTTTATTCAAGAAGGTCAAAGAAAAATTTCAGTTCAATACGCCAAACGCATCGTTGGCCAAAAAATGTATGGCGGGCAAAGTACTTTTATTCCTTTGAAAATTAATCAAGGCGGAGTCATCCCCATTATTTTTGCGACATCGGTTTTAGTTTTCCCTTCAACTGTTGCGAGATTTATTCCGGGGCTTGGTTTTCTGTCCCATTGGCTTAGCCCAGGACATTTGGTTTATATGGTTCTTTTTGCGCTGCTTATTTTCTTTTTTACTTATTTTTATACTGCGATTACTTTTAATCCGGTTGAGCTTGCTAATAATATTCAAAAATATGGTGGTTTTATTTTGGGTATTCGCCCTGGTAAACCTACAGCAGATTACTTGAACCGTATTATTACTCGTTTAACTTTTGTGGGAGCATTATTTTTGGCAGGGGTGGCCATTGTGCCAATGTTTGTGGCCCAAATTACAAAAATCAGTTCTTTTGCGGGACTTGGCGGGACGGCTCTTCTAATTATTGTGGGTGTTGCTCAAGACTTTTTAAAACAAATTAAAACTTATATGGTTAGTTACAGTTACGATCAACTGAATTAATGATTCTAGTTGTCTTCGGAGCACCTGGCTCTGGTAAGGGTACGCTAGCATCTAATTTAATTAAAAAATTCCCCAATCTTATCTCTATTTCCCCTGGTAATTTGTTGCGTGATGCTGCCAAAGCTCAAAACGAACTAGGTAAAAAAGTTGAAGTTTTTTTGAAGCGAGGTGAGCTTGTCCCTGATGAACTAGTCACAGGCATGGTTTTGGCTCAAATGGATGTTCCCCATAAAGATTTTTTGTTGGATGGCTTCCCGCGTACTGTTAATCAGGCCCAATCCCTAGATGAGTATCTTCAAAAAAAGTCTAAAAAAATTGATAACGTTATTCATATTAAAATTCAGCTAGAAGATGTGATTTCCCGCCTGACTGGACGGTTGGTTTGCTCCAAATGTAATGCCATTTACCATGTTAAGAACCACCCCCCTAAAAAGGCTGACCACTGTGACCTGGATGGGACTAAGCTAGATAGAAGAAATGATGATGTAAGTGTAGAGACCATTACCAAACGCTACTATATATACAGAGCTCAAACAAAGCCGGTGATTGAATATTACAAGAAGCATTGGCCGACCATGGTAGTGCGTGGAGAAGACTCATCTGACGAAATTGTGCAAAAAGTGACTCAAAAAATAGAAAAGGGGGCTTGATTTAAATTTAACAAAAGTGATAGCATAAACGCTCGATTTTTGGGCGACCACTTTTGTCCAATTTAAGATTATGGCAAAAAATGAAATTGAAGTAGATGGCAAAATTGTGGAAGCGTTGCCTAATGGTGTGTTTCGCGTGAAATTAGAAACAGGCCAAGAAGTGCTTGCCCATGTCAGCGGAAAAATTCGGAAATATTTCATACGAATTTTGATCGGTGATAAAGTGCGCGTTGAGTTGTCGCCGTATGACATGACTCGCGGTCGAATTACGTTCAGAGAATAGATAGTCAATAAGGAAATAATAAAAATGAAAGTTAGATCATCAGTTAAAAAAATCTGTGCAAAATGTGTTGTGATTCGTCGCAAAGGCACCGTGCGTGTGATTTGTGAAATTGCAAAACATAAACAAAGACAAGGTTAAAAGTAAAAGGGAGCAATATGGCAAGAGCAGTACGTATTTCAGGGATCGATTTACCGATCAATAAAAAGGTGGAAGTGGCTTTAACTTATATTTATGGTGTTGGCCTTCCTCGCAGTCAAAAAATCATGAAAGAAACTGGGATTGAAATTTCAAAACGTGTTAAAGATTTATCTGAAAGCGAAATTTCACTTTTGCAAAATGCTGTTTCTAAGTTTGTAGTTGAAGGGGATTTGCGTCGCCAGGTTTCTCTCGATATTAAGCGTTTGGTTGATATTGGTTCTTATCGTGGACAAAGACATCGTACAAACTTGTCTGTGAGAGGCCAAAGAACAAAAACAAATTGCCGAACACGTCGTGGTGTTCGTAAGACAGTCGCTAACAAAAAAGTAGCGGCTTCTAAGACCTAATATTAGATAGGGGAAAAAATGGCTGAGAAAAAAACGGCAGAAAAAAAAGCAGAAGCAAAAAAACCAGAAAAAAAGGTTGTCACCAAAAAGAAAAATATGGTGATTTCTGAAAGCGGTGTGGCTCACGTGCTTTCTACTTTTAATAACACGATAGTGACGATCACAGATCAAAAAGGTCATGTGGTTGCTTGGGGATCTTCTGGATCTGCAGGTTTTAAAGGAACAAAAAAAGGAACTCCATTCGCCGCTCAGTCTGCAGCAGAAATTGCAGCAACGAAAGCACTTGATTTGGGTGTGAGACGTGTTGATGTAGAGGTAAAAGGTCCTGGTTCAGGTCGTGAAACTGCTATCCGCGCACTTCAATCAGCCGGTCTTGATATTTTAACGATTAAAGATGTGACTCCACTGCCTCATAACGGTTGTCGTCCTCCGAAACGTCGCAGAGTATAAAAAGTTAAATAGAAAAGTAAAAAACGAAAGGAATTTTTGTGGCTCGTTATACCGATGCAAAATGTAAGTTGTGCCGAAGAGAAGGTGCTAAATTATTTTTAAAAGGAGAGCGTTGTTATACTGCAAAGTGTGCTATTGAACGTCGTCCTTTTGCTCCTGGTATGCACGGTAAAACTCCTAAAAAATTCTCTGACTACGGTGTTCGCTTAAGAAATAAACAAATGGCTAGACGTTTTTATGGCCCCGGTGAAAAACCTTTCTACAATATTTACTTAAATGCCGTAAAGAAAACAGGTGTGACCGGTACGATTTTCTTGCAATTGTTAGAAAGTCGCTTGGACAACGTGGTCTATCGCAGTGGTCTTGCTGATTCAAGAGCGGAAGCTCGTCAATTAGTGCGTCACGGGCACTTCTCTTTAAATGGGCATCCAGTGGATGTGCCTTCAATGAGATTAAAAAAAGATGACACCGTTAAAATTAAATATGTTAGTAAAAAATCGACTTTGCAGTTAGAAAAAGCAAAAGATCGTAAAGCTCCTAACTGGTTGGAAGTGGATTTAGCAAAACATGAAATTCGTTTTTTAAATGTTCCCGAACGAAAAGAGATAGATGCTCCTTTCGAAGAACAATATATCGTTGAATATTATTCTAAGTAGTAAAAATTTTTAGGAGGTTGACTCGTGAGTACTAAAATGGCTTGGGTTAAATATGAACAAGAATCAGGAAACTATGGAAAGTTTTTGGCTGAGCCACTGGAAAGAGGCTTTGGTGTCACTTTAGGAAACTCTTTGCGACGTATTTTGTTG
Organism: uncultured bacterium; assembly: GCA_964390935.1. Lineage (GTDB taxonomy): Bacteria > Margulisbacteria > CAYMKA01 > CAYMKA01 > CAYMKA01 > CAYMKA01. The sequence goes on along the minus strand of CAYMKA010000007.1, from coordinate 12,495 downwards.
TCTTCGCTTCCAGGATCAGCAGTGACTTCTATTAAAATTGATAAAGTAAAACATGAGTTTTCGACTATCGAAGGCGTTAAAGAAGATGTTTTAGACGTTATTTTAAACGTTAAAGGTTTAGTGATTCGTTCTCATGCAAAAGGTCCTAAAACGATTCGCATCAATGCGAAGGGTGAAGGCACTGTCACTGCTCGTGACATTGAGCATGATGCTGAAGTGGAAATTATTAATCCAAATCACCATATTGCAACTCTTAGCAAAGGTTCTACATTTTCAATGGAATTGACTGTTGAAAATGGTAAAGGTTATCAACCTGCTGAAACTTTAGATAAGTCTGGCAAAGCGATTGGTACTATTCCAATCGATGCTAATTTTTCTCCGATTGTAAAAGTCAATCATGTAGTGGAACCAACTCGTGTCGGCAAACAAATTGATTTCGATAAATTAACAATGGATGTTCATACAAACGGTTCTATTTCTCCTGAAGAAGCAGTCAAAATGAGTTCTAGTATTTTGATGGATCACTTGGGAATGTTTTTAAAACTTAATGAAAAACCTGCAGATTCTTCTAAGCTTGAAACTTTAAGTGAATCTGATAAGAAAAAAGCTTCTGGATTGTCACTTTCAATTGATGATTTGGAACTTTCTGCTCGTTCTTCAAATTGCTTGAAAAAAGCTGGCATCGAAACAGTTTCTGAGCTTGTTCAAAAACCAATGAGAGAGTTAATGCAAATTAAGAACTTCGGTAAAAAATCTGCCGATGAAATTAATGCGAAGTTAGCACACTACAATTTGGCTCTTAAGAAAGAAGAAGGCGACGATTTATTGCTCGCTGGCAAAGACGAAGAAGAAGACGAAGAGTAAATTAGAAAGATAAGGATAGAAGAAAATGAGACACCGTAACGGAATAGATAAATTAGGATTACCCACAGACCAGAGAATTGCTCTCATGCGTTCTTTGACTCGTGGTTTGTTTCAAAGTAATCGTATTGTAACCACTCACCATAATGCAAAAGCTGCTAGTAAGTATATTGATAATATTATTACTTGGGCAAAAAAAGGTGATTTGTCTTCTCGTCGCCAAGTTTTATCTTTGATTCCTGATAAAGAAATTGTGAAATTAATTTATGCAAATGTTGAAAAGTTTAAAGCTAGAAATAGTGGTTACACACGTATCATTAAAGTAGGTCCTCGTCGTGGGGATGCTGCTGAAATGGCTGTGTTTGAATTAGTGGATTTGGTGAGTGCCTAGATATAAGGCCATCATTGAATATGATGGCACAGATTTTTTTGGATTTCAGATCCAAAAAAAGCAGGTCACTGTCCAAGAGGTCTTTGAAAAGTCGTTAAATCAAATTTGTGGCACCGCCATTAAGGTGGTGGGCAGCGGCCGCACGGATGCGAGAGTGCATGCGGCAGCTCAAGTGATTCATTTTGATTTGCCTAAAGTTTTTGAAGTGATGAAATTGAAAGAGGGACTCTCTCATTTCTTGCCTGAGAAAATTAAGGTGCACCACATTGAAGTGGTTTCAGATGATTTTCACGCCAGATATTCTGCGCAAAAAAGAACTTATATTTATAACTTTTTTTTAGGCTCGGATTGTCCGCTTTATTTAAAACCGTTTTGCGAAGTGATTCGCTACGATTTAGATATCAAGAGAATGGGCCAGGCGGTTAAAAAAATTATCGGGACTCATGATTTCACTGCATTTTGCTCTACGATGGATAAATCTCCTTCGAAGGTTCGCCGGGTTTATAAAGCAAACTTTAAAGTGAAGCGTGTAGAGAAATGGCCAGGTCTAAGTGAAAAAACAAAGGGAAAATTATTACACTTTGAAATTGAGGCGAACGGATTTTTACATCACATGGTGAGAAATATCGTGGGAACTTTGATTGAAGTGGGAAAACATAAAATTGATTTAAAGACTTTTCAAAATATACTAACAGGCCGAGATCGCAAAAAAGCTGGAAAGACTTTTTCGCCTCAAGGACTGAGTTTGGTAAAAGTGAAGTATTAAGAAAGTAAAAGGGAATAAAATGGCAACGAAAAATTACAAAGGAAAATTTAAAACTTTTAACGAAAAGAACGAAACTGTTAAAAGAAACTGGGTTTTAGTGGATGCAAAGGACCAAGTTTTAGGTCGTTTATCAACTAAAATCGCGATGATTTTAAGAGGAAAAAATAAAGCTGTTTTCACTCCTCACGTTGATACTGGGGATTTTGTGATTGTTATTAACGCAGAAAAAGTGAAAGTAACTGGTAACAAAGGCCCTCAAAAAATGTACTATCGCCACTCTGGTTATCCAGGCGGTTTAAAAGAAACGGTATTTGATAAGTTGATTGTGTCACACCCAGAAGAAGTAATTCGCTTGGCTGTGAAGCGCATGATGCCTCGCAGCAACCTGTCCCATCAACAATTAACAAAACTTAAAATTTTCTCAGGAGAATCTCATCCTCATGCTTCGCAGAAACCTGAAGCAGTGAAGTTAACAGCTAAATAATAACCAGAAAGTTAAAAGGAGCAACAATGTCAGAGTCGGCAAAAAAAGTAGTGGTTATCGATAAAAAAAGTGAAACCAAAAGCAGCACTAAGAAAACAGCTTATCAAAAAGGGAAGACTCTTTTTTTTGGCACTGGCCGACGTAAAAATGCTGTCGCTCGCGTTATTTTAAGACCCGGTTCTGGTAAATTTATGGTGGGAGATAAGACCATTGAAATTTATTTAGGCGGACGCAAAGTGTTGTTATCTCAAGTAAACACTCCGTTAGAATTGGTAAAAGTAAAAGGTCAGTATGACGTTCAAGCAAATGTTTCAGGCGGCGGAATTGCAGGTCAAGCAGGTGCGATTGCTCACGGTCTATCAAGAGCTCTCTTGTGGGTTAGTCCTGAATTTAGAAAAGTTTTAAAACAATTTGGTCTTTTAACCCGAGATGCTCGTGTGAAAGAACGTAAAAAATACGGTCGTAAAAAAGCTCGTAAAGGCTTTGCATACCGCAAACGTTAATTCGGTTACAATTTCTCAATGTTTTGGATGGCTTTGTCGCTCCTATTATTAGGATTGGTTTTCGTTCTTTTTGTTTTTTTGCTATTTAAACCCAAATCCCAAAACCAAGACTTAGCGCTTCAAGAGCAGTGGCATCAATTTCAAAATCAAATGACCCAAATGATGGGGCAGGTTAGTCAAAGCCTGCAACAACAGCAAATGCAAGTCGGACAGCGTATGGATTCGACTTCGCAATTGGTTGCTTCAGTTCAAAATCAATTAGGAAAACTACAGCAAAGTACCGGACAAATTTTAGAAGTCGGAAAAGATATTTCGAGTCTGCAGAATATTTTAAAAGCTCCTAAATTGCGCGGCTCAATGGGGGAGTTGTTTTTAGGAGATTTGCTTTCTCAAATTTTGCCGGGAGATTCTTTTGAACTTCAATATATGTTTAAAAATGGTTCTCGCGTAGATGCAGTGGTAAAACTATTGCATGGACTGGTGAGTATTGATTCTAAGTTTCCTTTAGAAGGTTTTATACGTCTGCAGGACGCCAAAGAAGAAGAAAAAACTTCGCTTCAAAAACAATTTGCCAGAGATGTTAAAAAACATATTGATGACATTGCGTCGAAGTATATTTTGCCAGGCGAAGGAACGTTTGATTTTGCTCTAATGTATATACCAGCTGAAAATGTTTATTATGAAACAATTATTCGTTATGAAAAAGATGATCCTGGTTTATGGGCTTATGCCCTAGCGAAGCGGGTGATTCCAGTTTCGCCCAATAGCTTTATTGCTTATTTGCAGTCACTAGTCCTAGGTTTTAAAGGTTTAAAAATTGAAAAAAGTGTCAAAGATATTATTAAACAGATGGAAGCTTTAAAGGTTGATTTTGGTAAATTTTCAGAAGATTTTTCTAAAATGGGTACTCATATTAAGAATATTAATAGTAGTTATGAGGCTTCCGAAAAACGCTTGGGTAAGTTTGAATCTAAGCTCGAAACAATCGATTCTTTATCTCCCAAGTCGGTTCAAACCAGTCTGATCGACTAAAGCACGCATAGTAGTGGGAATGCTTTTTTCCTTATAGAATTGCTCCTTAATATTACAAAACGAGGGAAAAAATGACTAATCAAAAACCATTAAAACAACTGCTCTTAATTCCTGGCCCGACACCAGTTCCGCACGATGTAGCCATTGCTGGCGCAAAACCGATGATTAACCATCGTAGTGCTGATTTTAAAAAAATTATTCAAGAAATAACCGGGGCCATCCAACACTTTTTAGGTACTAAAAATGATGTTTTTACTTTAACTTCTTCTGGAACAGGAGGACTGGAAGCTGCGATTGTAAACGTTTTGGCTCCTGGCGAAAAAGTTCTTTCGCTATCTGTAGGCTCTTTTGGTGAACGTTTTCAAAAAATTTGTAAAACCTACGGCATTGAATTTGAAGCGATTAATTATCCTGCTGGTAAAGGCATTGATGCTAAACAAGTGGCTGAGGTGTTAGCGAAAGATAAAGATAAAAAAATTAAAGCTGTTTTATTACAACAAAATGAAACTTCAACTGCTGTTTTAAATGATGTGAAAGCGGTTGCGGCTGAAGTGAAGAAACACGGTGCGCTTGTGATTGTGGATGCCGTATCAGGTTTCTTGGCTGCTCCTCTTGAGATGGATGCCTGGGGATTAGACATTGTGGTGAGCGGTTCTCAAAAAGCTTTTATGTCTGCTCCCGGTTTAGCATTTGTGGCAGTGAACAAACGTGCTTATGAAAAAATTGATAAAAACCCGACCCCTCGTTTTTATTTTGATTTAAGGCTCTCAAAGAAATTTTTTGAAACAGGCGAAACTCCTTGGACTCCCGCTGTGGCGACTGCACAATCAGTACATACTGCACTCATGATGTTAAAAGAAGAAGGGGCGGAATCTATTTTTGCCAGACACTTTAGACTGCGTAACGCTGTGCGTGCTGGCGTTCTTGCTCTTGGTTTTAGTTTACTTGCCGACGATGCTGTCGCGTCACCTGCGGTAACTGCTGTTGTGCCAACAGCTGATGTGGATGCTGAAAAGTTTAGAGCTCTTGTACGTAACGAGTTTGGCGTTGTTTTAGCAGGCGGACAAGGGGATTTAAAAGGCAAAATTTTCAGAATTGGCCACTTAGGCTATGTCACTGAACTCGATATTATCTCTGCTTTTGCAGCGATGGAAATGGCACTTGTGAAATTAGGGAAGAACGTAAAACTAGGCGCCTCAGTTCAAGCTATTCAAGAAGTCTTGCTCGATAAAACAAAAGCGGTTGCCTAATGAAAACATCAACACTGGAAAAAAATCCAACAATGGGTAAATTAGCAACTTTAAAAGTTTTAATCAGCGATAAATTATCGGCTGATGGAATTGCTGTTTTAGAAAAAGCAGGACTGAGTGTTGATTTAAAGCCAGGCCTTCCTGAAGCGGAGCTTGAAAAAATTATTGGAAGCTACGATGCGATGTTGGTTCGTAGTGAAACTCAAGTCACAAAAAAATTAATTGAAGCTGCTAAGAAAATGAAAATCATTGGCCGTGCTGGCGTTGGCGTAGACAATATCGATGTTGAAGCCGCAACGAAAGCTGGCATTATTGTGGTGAATTCTCCAGAAGGAAATACGATTGCTGCTTCTGAACATACGATCGCTTTAATTTTTGCGTTGGCTCGCAATATTCCTCAGGCTTATACGACGATGAAAAATGGCGGGTGGGACCGCTCTAAATTTACCGGCAATGAGCTTTATCAAAAAGTATTGGGCATTATTGGTCTAGGTAAAATTGGTCAGCGTGTGGCTGCCATTGCCAAAACAGTGGGAATGAAAATTGTGGCTTATGACCCTTTTGCGTCTGAACAACTCGCTAAAGATTTGGGAGTAGAACTGGCCACTTTGGACAAAATTTATGCTGAAGCTGATTTTATTACCCTGCATGTTCCTAAAACTAAAGAGACGGCCGGAATGATCAATCAAAAGACTTTTGCCAAGATGAAAAAAGGTGTTCGCATTATCAATTGTGCTCGTGGCGGCATTATTAATGAGCCAGATTTGATTGAAGCAGTGAAAAGTGGCCAAGTAGGTGGCGCGGCTATCGATGTGTTTGAGACAGAACCCGCTAATGGGCATCCTTTTACTGGTGTCGATAAAATCATCACCACTCCCCACCTAGGCGCTTCAACAACCGAAGCTCAAGTTAATGTGGCAGTAGACGTGGCTCAACAGGTGGTGAATGTCTTAACTGGCGGTGAAGCATCAGCACCTGTAAATATTCCTGCGATGAAACCAGAATGGGTTGCTGGAGTAAAAGATTATTTAATGTTGGCAGAAAAATTAGGAATTCTCGCTGGTCAGTGGATTGAAGGAGCAATTGAGAATATTTCGATTGAATACTTGGGTGAAATTGCCAAAAAACAGGTTGCTCCCTTAACAGTTTCAGTCTTAAAAGGACTTTTGACAGCTTCGGGCCGTTTTGAGCAAGTGAATTTTGTAAATGCTCCTATTATTGCTAAAGATTTAAAAATTACGATCAGTGAAACCAAAATTGAAAAAGCGACTGACTACACCAATGCTATTCACGTGATGATTAAAACAGCGCAGGGTAAGTATTCGTTCTCAGGTTCACGATTTGAGAACATCGGCGAACGTGTCACTGAAATTGATGGTTTCAAAGTAAATATCGAACCGGTGGGGAATATTCTTCTGGCTCCTAACGAAGATCGCCCTGGGGTGATTGGTCAAATTGGAACGGCTTTAGGAACTGAAAAAATCAACATTGCTTCGATGATTGTGGCCCGCCAAAGCGTGGGTGGTAATGCGTTGATGGTCATTAATATCGATGATCTTGCAACAGAAGCACAGCTTAAAAATCTCTCCGCCCTTAAAGGCATGAGAGGAAAGATTAAACAAATTTCGTTTTAAATAAAACGGCATATTTTTTCCTTGTTTTGGGTAGAATTACTCATATAGAGATCAGTAAATATGAAGAATCAAAAAAATGAAATTAAATTTGTAAATGACTCTAAAGGCAAGCCTTTGGAAGTGATTTTACCTGTTAGATATTTTAATGAACTGATTGACTTGAAAGACAGCATGGAAATTTATAAAAGAGAAGATACCCAGAAGAGCATTCGTCGTGCCAAGAAAGATTTTTCATTGGGACATTATCAGAAGTTTACTAATGCTGAAGAAACTTTAAAGTGGCTGAACAATCGATAGAAATCTTTTTATCGGACGAACTTAAGAAAAAATATAAAGAACTTCCTGTTTTAGTTAAGAAGAAATTTGATAAACAAATTAAATTTCTATTACATAACCCCAAGCACCCCTCATTAAATATCCATAAATTAAATGGAGAATGGGAGTTCTATATCGATATCCATTACAGATGTATTTTCTCTAAGGAGGGTCATAAATATTACCTTTTGACGATTGGGAATCACAAAATAGTCGATCGGTACCGTATAAAGCGATAAACCCACCATAAAGAATCGATACGTTTTAATCTGAAAATATTCAAAAAGTAGGTATAGACCAGCGGGGGGGGGGGTAGTAATAATTACCTAGGATTAATCCTAGGAATGTTTTTTGTGGAGGAAATATGAACGACTATCAACTTAAACCTATTGGAATTTCAGATGTATCAGGAAAAAGAGTTCATAAACATGTTCAAGATGGACATTTATCGGATAATGACTTTCAAAATCGCCCTACAAATCAAATGTTTGATGATGTGATTAAGCCTTTGGAGAAGAATGTTAATTTCAAAAATGAAAGCGGATCTAAAGATTTGCTAGATAAATTAAAAAATTTTCAATCATCCAGTAATAGAAACATAGGTCAGTATATGGGATTCTCAAAGAACGAAGCAGTATTGCTAAATAAATATGTTGTAACTAAAGAAAATAATATCTTTTCAAAAGTTTTATTGTCTACGGCAAAAGAGGTTATTAAAAATGACCAACATTTTAATAGACTAATTGAATTGACATCGGTGTCTTTAAAAAACGAAGGTTATGCTATGAAAAAAATTAATTTAAATGAAAAAGATACAGGTAATAAATATGATGTTTATTTATTTGAAAAAACAGATAAAAATGGAAAAAAACATGAATTGTGTTTGCAGTATAGTTCAGAATATGGAATCTTAAATGTTGGTATTCCTGTGCAACCAATCAAGGATAAAGTTTATTATTACAATCATAGTGCCAATTTTGATACGGCCGTGAACAAAGATTCTATAAGAGATGATGGGTATTTTTTAAAATCGATAATGGATAAACATATCCATAACGAAAAGTTAAATTTTAATGCAGATCAAGGGACGATTTGGGATCTAACTTATGAGGCAAAAAAACCAGATTAACAGATTATTTATTCAGGAATGGGTTTTTTATTAGTAGTCCAAAAATAACTTCTTAAGTAAAATTCCGTTCATGGCCAAAATAACTGCATTTCAAGGCATTCGTTTTAATTTAAACAACGGACACAAATTAAAGCTCGATGATTTAACCACTCAGCCTTACGACAAGATCACTCCTGAAGGCGTCGAAAAGTATTACCAAAAATCTCCTTACAACTCGATTCGTTTAATCCTGGGGAAAAATGATGACCCCATGCCGGGAAAAGATTTTTATGAACGTGCCACCAAATACTTAGACCAATGGCAAAAAGAAAATATTTTAATCTCAGAAACAGAACCAGCACTTTATCCATACTTTCAAACTTTTACTTTAAAAGACGGCACCAAACATATTCGCCAAGGTTTTATTGCAGCGGTTCAAACCGAACCTTATGAAAATAAAATTATTTTTCCGCATGAACGAACTTTGTCTGGTCCTAAGGCGGATCGCTTAAAACTAATTCAAGCAACCGGCACCCAAATGGAACAAATCTTTTTCTTGTACCAAGATAAAGAAAAGAAAACTAATCAATTAATGAATCAATTTATTGCTAGCAACAAGCCTATTATGGAAACCACCGATGAGTATGGTGTACTTCACCAGGTTTGGAAAATTACGGATGCAAAATTATTAAATGAATTAACGGGTCTCATCGCTCAAATGAAATTAATGATTGCGGACGGCCATCATCGCTATGAAACCACTCTTAATTATTCTAAAGAAAATCCTAAAGCTCGTAATATTTTGGCAACCCTGGTTAATGGCTATGATGAAGGACTAGTTGTTTTGCCAACGCACCGTTTAGTGCATTCCTTGGCTAACTTTGATTTAGAAAAATTGCTAACTCAATTGGGCGATCTTTATGACATAAAACGAGAAAAGAAAAATGATTTAAAAACGGTAACGTCTGCTTATCAAGCAGGTGTAAAAACACCTTATCACTATGTATTTGTGACTGCGGATGAAACGATTCGTTTGGTTCCTAAAGATGTTAATGCGATTAAAAAAACGATGGCTGGCGCTCCAAAAGTATTGGCCGAATTAGATGTTTATTTCTTACATCAGGTGATTTTGCAAAAGCATTTAAATATTTCTTTAGAAGATCAGGCCAAATACACTTATTTAAAGTATTTTCGTGAAATTGATGAAGCGTTACAGGGCCTTAAAAAAGTGCCCGGCCAAGTTCTTATTTTGCAAAATCCCTGTTCGATCGATCAGGTTTTTGATGTCGCTTTAGGCGGAGAAGTGATGCCTCAGAAATCGACTGACTTTTATCCCAAGCTATTAACAGGATTATTGTTTTTACCTATTAAGTAAGATCAGTTCAGTTTCTGTACTCTTTTTGCCGGTATAATCACTTCTGTGAGCCTCTATAAAGCCACCGGCATCAATTTGCGTAATTACAATCTTTCCGATTCTGATAAAGTCGTTATCGTTTACACCCGGGAGTTCGGAAAAATTAAATGTGTTGCAAAAGGTGCTAAAAAAATCACTAGCCGCTATGGCGGTCGTATTGAACCTTTTGTGTGTAACGAAATGCTTTTGTCCCAAGGGAAAACCTTTGATTTGATTAGCCAATTAGAAACTGTCGAAAGCTTTTATGCTTTGCGTCGGAGTGAACAAAAATTACTTCTAGGAACTTATTTTTTGCATGTGATTAACTCTGTCACAGAAGATCATATTGCTCATCCTGAAATTTACGATTTACTTTATTTGTATCTTAGTAAGCTGATGATTTCAGAAAACTATCATGAGTTGCGCATTGACTTTCAGCAGCAATTGTTAAAACAAGAAGGGTATTTGCCAGAGAATTTTAGTCAACTGCATTTCAAAAAAGACCAAATGTTTGATAGATTTTTACAGGATCATGGCATTAAGATGGGGACCGGTTTAAACAAATCATGAAAATTGGATTTTTTACAGACACCTATTCGCCCAGTATTAACGGCGTGGTCACTAGTATCAACAGTTTTGCGACAGAACTTCACAATTTAGGTCATAAAGTTTTTATTTTTGCACCCGATGCCAGTCAGAAAAAAAATGACCCCAAACACGTGTATCGCTACAAATCGATTCCGCTGATAGGTAATCGTGAACAATTGGTGATTAACCCGCTGAATCATGCTGTAACTTTAAAAAATATCGAACTGGATATTATTCATGCTCAAACTCCGTTTACGTTGGGATGGATTGCGATGCGTCAGGCCAAGAAAAAAAACATTCCTATTATTCATACTTACCACACACTTTTCACTGAATATGTGCATTATCTGCCTTTTAGTAAGGGCATTGGTCTTTGGTTAACCAAACGCGGCAGCCGTGATTTTTGTAATCGCTGCAATGGCATAGTGGTGCCGTCTCATGCCATCGCTGAAGAATTAAAGAGCTATGGAGTGAAAAAACATATCGAAGTGATTCCCACCGGAGTGAGTACCGACCTGGTAAAAAAGGGAAATGCTCACTTAATTCGCGAGCAACAACACCTGGCGCCTGAAGCTGAAATATTATTATATGCAGGCCGTTTAGCGCGTGAAAAAAATGTAGAGTTTGTGATTCAGTCTTTTAATGAAATTAGCCAGATTCGCCCTAACGCCCAGTTGGTCATTGTGGGCGATGGTCCTTACCGAAAAAATTTAGAAAATTTGGTTTTATCTTTAAAACTACAACACCGTGTGACTTTTACCGGCTTTTTGCAAAAAGAAGTTTTGGCTTCTTGGTATAAAGCTGCGGATGTCTTTTTATTTGCTTCCACGACTGAAACACAGGGCATGGTTGTGCTTGAAGCAATGGAAATGGGAACCCCCGTGGTGGCCGTGAATGTCATGGGAGTAAAAGATGTGGTGGGAGATAATATTGGCGGTTTTGGGTCGACCCTTAATGTCAAAGAGTTTACGGCCCATGCTTTAAAACTTTTAGAAAATGATGATTTAAGACAGCGCAAATCGATGGAAGCGATTAAAAAAGCTGAAAAATTTTCGACCACCGAAATGGCTCAAAAAATGATTAGTTTTTACTCTCAAATGATTGCTGAAAAATCGCAGTGAACGTTTTAGAGGCCTGTGTCCCAATAGGACCTGCTTGTTCGTTTGAATGTCATTTTTGTGATTTGCCTGAAGAAGAAAAATTTAAAAAACCGTATCAAATGGATGTTCGCCCTAAATGGGTCGATGATTTTTTATTGATTAAGCCCTGGCTGTTTTTTTATGGCGGGGATGTTTTGATGAATGACCAGTTTTGGGAGGAACCGCTTTTGATGCAGTCAAAATATCGAGCAGCTATTACCACCACACCGCTTTTAATTTCTCAATTGACACCTGCCCAAATTAAACGAGTAAAGCTTTATTACTTTTTACTTTTGGCGGGCGAGAAATCAGAACACAACTTAATTGCGGGAATTGATTCTTATCAAGCTATTTGGGATCAGGCTCAGTATTTAAAATCGCAGGGAGCCTGGCCGGTAGTGACCTTTTGGCTCAATAAAGATAATGCAGATTGGATCGCCGAAGTTTGTGAAAAAGCCCTGAATGAAAAAGTGTTTTTGGAGCTGGTTTTAAGGCCTGAACTTTTGGCTAATGGGAATCAGTCAGAAAAATCTTATGATCGTAGTACTTTAGACTCGATTGATTATTATGGCCAAAAAAAGCATGTTTATGTTTCGCCACTGATGAAACTCAATCAAAAAGCCCACTCTAAACTAAGCGCAAACCAGTCTTGTCTGAGCGGTGAGGCCTGGCCTATGATGGGCGACCGCGGTTATTTAAGCTGGATAAACCGCTACTTTTTTTGGGACCGTTTTATTAATAAGGTGAGTGAGTGGTACAAGGATTAACGTTTCAAGAAATTGTCCTAAAACTGGAAACCTTTTGGCAGGATCAAGGTTGCTTAATTGCTTTTCCTTACGACATCGAAAAAGGAGCCGGGACGATGAATCCGGCTACTTTTTTGCGAGTGCTGGGGCCTGAGCCATGGAACATTGCCTATGTAGAGCCTAGCCGCAGACCAACAGACGGGCGCTATGGTGAAAACCCTAATCGTTTACAGCATTACTATCAGTATCAGGTGATTTTGAAACCTTCTCCTTTAAATGTTCAGG
>CAYMKA010000006.1:0-27178 GCA_964390935.1 uncultured bacterium | reverse complement strand
CGATCACAAATAGCTTTCACAGCCACTGACTGCACACGTCCTGCACTGAGTCCTCTACGCACTTTTTGCCAGAGCAGCGGCGATAATTTGTAGCCTACTAAACGATCTAAAATACGACGAGCCTGTTGGGCATTCACCCGATTTACATCAATCGTGCGCGGATGAGCAATCGCTTCCTGAACAGTTTCTTTGGTAATTTGGTTAAATTCCACTCGGCGAATTTTGTTTTCTTCAATATTGAGTGCATACACTAAATGCCATGCGATCGCTTCCCCTTCGCGATCAGGGTCAGGCGCGAGATAAACAATTTCAGCTTTTTTAGCGGCTTCTTTTAATTGATTTAAGATTTTGGCTTTGCCTTTAATAATAATGTAACTGGGTTCAAATTTATTTTCAGGATCGACGGCCAACTTACTTTTTGGCAAATCTCGTAAATGGCCCATCGAAGCTAGTACATAAAAATCTTTTCCCAAATATTTTTCAATTGTCTTAGCTTTTGCAGGAGATTCCACAATGACTAAATATTTAAAATTGGCCCTGATTTTGAGCTTTCCCGTTTTTGCTTTAGTGGTTGTTTTTGCTGCCATAAGTATTGAGATGATTCCCCCTGGGGTTATTTAAGCATATATATAGTAGAAACTTACAGTCCCCGGGACTTATATTCTTAAAAACCTTTTATCCAAATCCATTTTTTCTAAAGGAAGCACAATGGGCCGACCGTGCGGGCAAGTATATGGATTCTGCGTTTGAAACAGAGCATTGATTGCCGCCTGCATTTCCCGCAGATCAAGCGGCATGCCCGCTTTAATTGATGCCTTACAAGCCACCATCGCTAAAACCTTATCAATTTTTTGTTCCATTTGTTCCGAACGAGCTTCTGTTTGAATTTCGCTCAAAATATCTTTTATTAATTTAGTTTGATCTGTCTTTACTAGAGTAAGCGGCACTGCCAACATACGAATCGCACGTTCTCCAGCCAGCTCAATTTCATAACCCAAATCAGTAAAATAATTTTGAAATTCTTTATAGACCGAAATTTCTGACACGCTCAGTTCTATAATTTCTGGAACAAGCAGTGATTGAGAAATGGTTTTAGTTTTTTGCGCATAATTTGTTTTTAATTCATCAAACAGCACCCTTTCTTGGGCCACATGTTGATCAATTAGTAAAATTTGGCCGTTATGCTCCGTTAAAATATAAGTTAAATAAATTTGCATAATCGCGCGAGGAAAAGTTTGGGGAGTGGAATCAATAGAAGTGATCATGGGCAATTGCTCAGTGAGTGAATTTTTTTGTGAATAAATTTCTTGAGGCCCCACCCCGACCCTCCCCTGAAGGTTAGGGAAAAACTCTACTCCCCCTTGAGGGGGCTGGGGGGCCTGTACGGGATTATAAAATTGAGGGCTTGCGCCGCCATTCATAATGGCCTGACGGATTGCTGATTTGACGACCTGAAAAATTTGAGTCTCTTCTTTAAAACGAACTTCTTTTTTGGCAGGATGCACATTCACATCTACTTGAGCAGGGTCAATTGTCATATGTAAAACCACAATGCCATGACGGCCGTTAGGAATAAAAGTACGGTAGGCTTCTGAAACCGCTTTTAAAAGGGTGGGACTAGTAATCGCACGACGATTAATAAAAAAATATTGGTCTTCGCGAGTCGCCCGGGTCAGAGTGGGATCAGCCACAAAACCTGTCACTTCCATTTCTGAAGTTTTCATTTCTAGAGGCAATAACTTTTTTTCAACATCACGACCCAAAATTTCTCCAATCGCGTTTTTGAGAGTGGGTTTGGCAGTGGCTTCATAACTTAAAACTTTTTTATCGTGATAAGACAAACTAAAACTAATTTCAGGTTGAGCCAAAATAAATTTTTGAATTTGAGAAGAAATATAAGACAGTTCTGTTAAGTCTTTTTTTAAAAACTTTAACCGTGCCGGTAAATTAAAAAAAAGTTCTTCGACCGTAATCGTTGTTCCGCCAGGAAGTCCGGCCACTTCTTGATTTTTTATTTCTTCATTTACAATTTTTAAGCGAGTGCCTTCTAAAACGCTGGGCTGATTAATTTTAGTTTCTAGAGTCATTTTTGAAACTGCCGAAATAGAGGCTAATGCTTCTCCGCGAAAGCCCATTGTTAAAATTTTAAATAAATCGGCCGCATCTTTAATTTTAGAAGTCGCATGACGCACAATCGAAAGAGCGGCATCTTCGGGCGGCATCCCCTGGCCATTATCTTTGACGACAATTTTTTTCTGTCCGCCGCCTTCTATTTCGATATCGATGCGAGTGGCGCCGGCATCTAAAGCATTTTCGACCAGCTCTTTTACAACGGACGCCGGTCTTTCGATGACTTCTCCTGCAGCGATTTGATTAATCAACTGCTCAGGCAACTTGTGTATTACACCCATGAATCGAAGTATATTAGAATACGTAAGCGAATGAAAACCACCTTTAAGCTCTTTGACCTGATTTACTACCCCAAGTTTGAAAAAGTGATTAAAAAAGGTTCTAAAATTGTCATCACCGGCCGGGGGCGACAGTTAATGGATCCGCGAGTCAAAATAAAGAAAACAGTTTCTTTTAATAAAGACTCTCACACCAAAAGCGCCGTCAACAAACTCATTAAGTTTTTTCCTATAGGCCTGACTCTTTTAGCAGCACTCTCTCCTATTGTTTTAACAAGCTGGTTCATGTGTTTTTTTGAACAATCGATTTTGTACTTTTTATGGTCAATTTTAATTAGTTATGTCTTTGGTTATTTTGTGTATGGTTTTGTTCAACTTAGAAAGTTAGCTGAACAGCTTAAAAAAATTCTAAAGTAGCCCTGGGCTTAAGCCTGGTTACTCAATCAATTGACCTGCAAGAGGACTGCTCGCTGACGCATAGGCTCGAACGGGCATACGTCCAGACAAATAAGCATTTCTTCCAGCAACAACTGCCTCTTTAAAGGCTTTAGCCATCAGTCCGGGATTTTTTGCTTCTGCAATCGCGGTATTCACCAAAACAGAATCTGAACCAAATTCCATTGCTAAACAGGCATCCGAAGCAGTTCCGAGGCCTGAGTCAATAACGAGCGGAACATTAATAAATTCTTTAATAATTTGCAGCGATCTTAAATTCGAAATCCCTTGTCCCGAACCAATGGGTGATGCTCCGGGCATAATTGTCACCGCACCCGCTTCAACCAGTTGTTTCGCAAGACTGGGGCTATCTGTGGTGTAAGGCAAAACTTTAAAACCTTCTTTGACTAAAATTTTACAGGCTTCCAAAGTGCCAACAGGATCAGGCAATAAATATTTAGGATCAGGCTGAACTTCTAATTTAATCCAATCGGTTAAGCCTGACGCTCTGGCGAGTCTAGCTAAGCGAACGGCTTCATCAACTGTTTTAGCGCCGGCAGTATTGGGCAGCAACTGAATTTTTTTAAGATCAATATAATCCAGCAAACTTTTTTCTTGAGGTTTATCTAAATCAAGACGCCGAATTGCGACTGTAATAATTTCGGCTTCCGATTCACGAATGGCTTCTACCATTTCATCCATGGTTCGATATTTTCCAGTCCCAATCATCAATCGATTTTTAAATTCTTTACCCGCAATGACCAATTTTTCTTTATTCATGTGAGCCTCCACCAATCATACGCACCAGTTCGACATTATCACCCTGACTTAGTTTTGCGTCCTAGGCATTTTTTTTAATAATTTCAAAATTATGTTCCACAATGACAATTTCAGGCTTAAATCCAAGTTCTAAAATTAATTCATTAACGGTTGTTGCGTTTGTTTCACGTTCGGTTCCGTTTACTTTAAGCTTTAGCATAGGGACTGGCCTTTTTAATTTTTAATAAAATTTCAGTGGTCTTTTGATAATCTCTCACAATCCCAATCGTATGAGGACCGGTTATTAAAACTTCATCAACATTATTTAAATCAAGACCCCCGATCACCACAAAAGGAATTTTTATTTCAGATTGGAGTTGTCTTAAGTATTCAAATCCGACAGGTTTACGATTAGGTTTGGTAGGAGTAGCATGAATTGGTCCACAAGAAATGTAGTCGGCTTTTTCAGCAACAGCTTTTCTAGCCTGAGAAATTTCATGAGTTGTTCGTCCTAAAATTTGACCTGGCTTTAATATTTTTCGAACTTCTTCAGTGCTCATATCTTCTTGACCTAAATGAACACCGTCAGCATCACAAGCCACTGCCACTTCAGGATAATCATTCACAATAAAAGTGGCATCATACTCATCAGCCAATTTTTTAATGACTTTGGCTTTCTCTAAAATTTGAGCAGGAGTATTTTTTTTGTCACGTAATTGAACCAGCTTTGCGCCCTGTCTTAAGCCTTCTTCCAACGGCGCCACTTCATCTGAAATCACATAAACCGAATTTATTTTAAAAGGATATAAACGCAGCGTTTTTAGAAAAAGAGTTTCAATTTCGTACAAAGCATAACGCTGGTCCTTAAGGGTTGAGGCTTTGGTCGCGTACTCTTCTAAAACACGAAGCGCTTCTTGCACTCTACGAGCATTGGCCATCACCAACTGACGAATGGTTTTACGGTCTGGGACATCATGCTTTTGACCAATGTCACTGCCCGCATGCCGACTTTCGAGTTGTTTTAATTTTTCAAGCTCAGGAAAAAATTCTGCTAAAGCATGTCTGATCGGACGAACCTTATTCATCAGCTCTTCATCGGACAGCACAAAACGAGCCGTATCTTCTAAAACCCGCAGCCCCTCTTTGGCACGATTAATATTGGCATCAAGCAAAGCATTAATTCCATTTTCAAACATCGAGAGATTTTAACAGAAGATTAAAAAATTTATTTTTTAACTAAAAACGAAGCTAAAAAGAAGCCCATTCCACCAAAAACCCATAAGAGATCGCTTATTAAATAAAACGGCGTAAAGCTAAGTAAAATGCCCAAAACAACAGCACTTAAACATCCCCACTGCCACTTAGTGAGTGCTGCAAAAATATTAATTTCTTTCGGGCTATTTTGGTTTTCCATAACTCTATTTTTTCAGCTTTAAAGCCGCTTTGACCAGCCCATTAAATAAAGGATGCGGTCGGTTGGGACGTGATTTAAATTCAGGGTGAAACTGCGATGCAATGTAAAAAGGGTGCTTAGGATATTCGACGACTTCCACTAAACGATGATCAGGAGATAATCCAGAAAAAACTAATTTCTTTTCTGCTAATTCAGCGCGGTAAAAATTATTAAATTCAAAACGATGACGATGACGTTCATAAATCACTTCTTCACCATACAGTTTTGAAAGCAGTGATCCTTTTTCAACTTTGCAAGGATAAACCCCCAAGCGCATCGTTCCGCCTTTGCTGGTAATTTCTTTTTGAGAATCCATGATATCAATCACCGGATACTCCGCATTTTTATCAAACTCTGAGCTGTTGGCATTTTTTAAACCGCAAACATTGCGGGCAAATTCAATGCAGGCAATCTGCATTCCTAAACAAAGTCCTAAATAAGGGATTTCATTTTCACGGGCATATTGAGCTGCCAAAATTTTACCTTCAATACCCCTATGACCAAAGCCTCCTGGAACCACAATGGCATCCACACCTTTTAAAAAGTCTTTAGCAGAAGTTTTTTCAATATCGGTTGAATCGACCCATACAATCGTTAATTTTGCTTGTTGGGCTACCGCCGCATGCTTTAAAGATTCAATCACTGAAAGATAGGCATCCGTTAAAGAAACATATTTTCCTACGATGGCAATTCTAATTTCAGACTTCGCATCGTTCATACGTTTTAAATAAGACTTCCATTCTTTGAGTTCAGGTTTTTCAGGCCCTTTTAAATTTAAATATTTCATCACAATCACACCCATGTTTTCGCTTTCCAGCGAAACAGGCACTTCATAAATAGATGAAACGTTAGGCACACTAATAACCGCTTCTACGTCCGTATCACAAAAAAGTGAAATTTTTTCTTTGGTTTCTTTAGAAATTTTTTCTTCTGAACGACAGAAAATAATATCAGGCTGAATTCCAATTGAACGCAATTCTTTAACGCTATGCTGTGTTGGTTTTGTTTTTAATTCACCGCTGGTTCCTAAAAATGGCAGAAGGGTTCCATGAATCAAAATAGAATTTTGATAACCAATATCTTTTCTAAACTGACGAACCGCTTCTAAAAATGGCAGAGATTCAATATCGCCTACGGTTCCGCCAATTTCCACAATCACCACATCAAATTGGTTTTGAACATTGGCTTTTTTAATTTGTTCTTTAATTTCGTTGGTGACATGGGGGATCACTTGCACCGTTCCGCCCAAATAATCGCCCTGTCGTTCCTTATTTAAAACATTCCAGTAAATCGAACCGGAGGTGACCGTGTTATAGCGCGATAAATTCACATCAATAAAACGTTCGTAGTGTCCCAAATCTAAATCCGTTTCGGCTCCATCATCAGTCACAAAAACTTCACCATGTTGATAGGGGGACATCGTGCCTGGATCAATATTGAGATAAGGATCTAATTTTTGAATAGTCACTTTAAGGCCATAACCCTCTAAAAGACGGCCGAGAGAGGCTGCCACAATGCCTTTTCCAAGGGAAGAAACCACACCGCCGGTGATAAAAATATATTTAGTCTGTTTAGCCATAAGGATGAAGCCAAAGAATTTTGGCCTACGGGATTAGATTGTAGTTTAAAACCGGTTTATCCGCCAACGGCAGGAGCAGGGGGTTGATGGGCAATACGGACTCTAATGACCCGATGATGGCGAACCTCTTCAATTTTAAATTGGACGTCTTCGAATCTTAAAATATCTCCGGCACTGGGAATGCGTCCGGCCAGATGGGTTAAAAATAAATTAAGATTACTAAACTCACTTTCAGGCAGTTTTGTCCCTAAAGTTTTATTAATCATTTCAAGGGATAAACTGGCATGAGCCACAATAGTATTTGCATCCACCGGCACCACATTTTTCTCAATGTCTTTTTCAAACTCATCATGAATTTCGCCAACAATTTGCTCCAAAATATCTTCTAAAGTTAAAAGCCCGGTCACATGACCTTTTTTATCAACCGTGATCGCAATATGATATTTAAAAACACGCATCTGCTGAAAAATTTCGTTCACATTTTTAGATTCAGGAACAAAATTAACGGGCCGCACTAATGAACTCAAATTTTCAAGCTTTGGAGCTTTTTTATCGTACAGCCAACGTAAAACATCTTTGGCATAAATAATACCAATCACGTTATCTAACTTCGAGTTGTAAACCGGAATACGGCTATGACCTTCGGTGTTAATCACTTTTAAGACATCATCAACAGAAGACTTCATTTCAATAGCGATGATTTCACTGCGGGGTGTATAAATTTCTTTAGCGATAATTTCACCAAACTCAAAAATAGAATGCATCATGGCTGTTTCATCTTTCTCTAAAATCCCCTCTTTTTCACTCATCGAGATAATGCCTTTAAATTCATCAGCGGTAATCAGTGCCTCTTGCTCAAAAGGACGTCCGCCTAACAACCGAATAAAAATAGAGGACACAAAATTAAGAGTCAAAATGAGCGGTAAAAGCATAATGCTGACCACACAAATCACTGGCGAACCAATCAAGGCCATGCGATGGGTATAGCTAATGGCAAAGTTTTTAGGAACAATGTCGCCAAAAACCAGAGTCACTAAAGTCATAATGCCTGTGACCACCGATAAAAATAAAGCTTCAGAATGCCAGCCCATGCTTTGAGCTAAATCATAAGTAAAAGAGGTTGCTGTGATCGCAGCACCAATATTCACTAAATTGTCTCCAATTAAAATAGTGGTGATGGTTCGGGGCAAATGTTTATGCAGTTCATTTAAAATTTTAGAACCACGAACTTTTTTATCTAGCAAACGGCTCAAATCATATTTTGAAACACGTGTGATCGCAGTTTCAGACAATGAAAAAAAAGCTGAAAAAATTAAAAATACAAAAACTAAAACTAATTCTCCTGACATCTTTAATGATCCCCCATAATTATTTTTTCTTTACGGCGCATCCGCTTTGTTTCTTGAACCGTATGATGATCATAACCCAAGAGGTGATAAATCCCATGAGTCGTCAAAAAACAAATTTCCCGCTCTAGAGTATGCCCATATTCTTTGGCCTGCTCTTTAGCCCGGCGCAGACAAATCACCACATCGCCCAAAATACCATACTCCTCCTGAGGAAAAGATAAAACATCTGTTACTTTATTTTTATTTCTAAAGTTTTTATTTAGTTTTTGAATTACAGCAGGAGTCACCAAAGAAACAGAGACGCTTTTCTTTTTTAACTTTTCCAGTTTATAAATTTTTTTGATTACTTTTAAAACCGCTTGAGCCAGCGGCTTATTTTTAAAGCCGTTTAAGTAAATCACTATTTAGATTTCAGATTGAATCACTTTAGCGCCCATTTTTCTTAATTTTTCATCAAGTCTGTCGTAACCTCTTACAATGTGTCCTTCGTCAAAAATTTCAGTTTCGCCTTCAGCAGCGAGTCCAGCCAGCCACAACGCTGCCCCTGCTCTTAAATCAGTCGCTTTAATAGGAGCCGAAGATAATTTTTCGACTCCACGAACAATGGCGCTTCGGTCTTTTAATACAATATCAGCACCCATACGATGCAATTCATGAGCATGCATAAAACGGTTCTCAAAAATATTTTCGGTCATCACACTGGTGCCTTTAGCCAAAGTTAAAAGAGCCATCATTTGAGCTTGCATGTCTGTAGGAAAACCTGGGAAAGGCCTAGTTTCAATATCAACGGCTTTAAAAATTCCATCTGAACAAACTCGCA
Source organism: uncultured bacterium (assembly GCA_964390935.1). GTDB lineage: Bacteria > Margulisbacteria > CAYMKA01 > CAYMKA01 > CAYMKA01 > CAYMKA01. The sequence continues at coordinate 18,375 of CAYMKA010000006.1, read as the reverse complement.
CATTACGACCTCTTTCTTCAATTGTAATGCCCATGTCTCTCATCTTTTGAACCAGAGGATAAACATGATCTAAAACTACATTTTCAATAATGCAATCGCCTTTAGTAATCGCTGCTGCAATCATGAGCGTTCCCGCTTCGATGCGATCAGGAATCACCTCATGATTCACTCCGCGAAGACTGGTCACGCCTTCGATCATAATGGTTTCAGTTCCAGCCCCTTTAATTTTAGCTCCTGCTTTGTTCAGCAAATCTGCTAAATCAACAATTTCAGGTTCGCATGCTGAGTTATGTAGTTCGGTCACGCCTTCGGCCAAGGTCGCAGCCATCATCACGTTTTCGGTTGCACCCACCGAAGGAAAATCAAAAACCACTTTAGAGCCTTTTAATTTTTTTGCCTTGATATCAAAAAAGCCGTGTTCTTGTGTAATCACAGCCCCCAGCGCTTCAAAACCTTTTAAATGAATATCAACAGGTCGGCTTCCAATTGCACAACCCCCAGGCACCGGCATTTTCACAAAACCGGTTTTTGCCAAAATGGGCCCTGCCACAAAAAAGCTAGCGCGCATTTTGGTCATCAGTTCGTAAGGCACTAAATGTTTTACTTTTTGCTCAGCGGTCGCATAAACTGTTTGATCAGAACGCAGTTCACAGCGTAGGCCAAGAGAATTCAACATACGCACCATCACAATAATATCCGTTAAATTAGGAACTCCTGAAATTTGACTTTTTCCATCAAGCAAAATTAAACCAGATAACAATGGCAATGCAGCATTCTTGGCGCCACTCACTTTTACTGAGCCTTTTAAAGGAATCCCACCGGTAATGACTGTTTTAATCATTTATTTTTTCACGATTTCTCATTAAGTAGTGAGATGCGTTTTATCACAAACAAGATCAAAGTCACAACCAAGGCTAGCCACAAAATGGCCCACAGCCCTTCCACAAAAGCAAAAGAAAGTCCCAAAAGCCCAAAGCCCACGGTTGAATAATATAAAATCATCGCCACTTGTTTTTGATTGAACCCACGATACAAAAGTTTGTGATGCAAATGTCCGTCGTCAGGATGAAAAATATGAATCCCGGCTTTTAGACGGCGGAAAATGGCCATGCCTGTATCAGAAATCGGGACAATCAAAGCCAAAATGGGAATAGCCACAGCCAGCGTAGCAGTACTTTTCATCACACCCACAATTGAAATCACAGCTAATAAATATCCAAGCAACAAGCTTCCACAATCACCCATAAAAATAGTCGCGGGATGAAAATTGTGTCTTAAAAATCCGGTCGTTGCTCCAATAAAACACAAAGCTAAAATCGCCGCATCAAATCGTCCTAAAATGACTGCGGCTAAAAATAAAATAAAACCAGATATCGAAGCCAACCCCGCTGCTAAACCGTCCAGGCCATCAATTAAATTCATCATGTTCATCATGGCAATAATCCATACAATACTTAAAATCATCGAAAACATTCCTAACGGCATAATGCCGCCAAAGGGGTTAGTAATAAAATCGACTTTAATTCCAGCTTGAACAGTGTAAAAAGCAATCAAGAGTTGTCCAAAAAGTTTAATAGGAGCAGGCACTCTTTTAATATCATCCCAAAGCCCCAAAAGCATGACCGCCGTTGCTCCAATTAAAGTGGGTAAAACGGTTTCGGGCTTTTGAAAAATTTTTAAAGCAAAGCCACTGTAGGTGAGGGCACCAATAAATCCTAAATAAATTCCAATACCCCCAATACGGGGAATTGGTTTTTTGTGAATTTTCCGGCTAGCCGGGTGATCAACCAGATTCAATTTGATCGCTAGGTAACTGATTAAGGGAATAATCATGAGAACAATGAAAAAGGGAATTACGAAAACATCGATCATCTCGAATAAATTCACTGTTTCATTTTAAACTATGGGTAGGCATTTCCAAAGGAGTAGTGTTGTGGAAAAAGATCGTCGGCCCCACACTGGATCAACTCTTAAAAAATCAGTGCTGGTGCTTAATGCCAGTGATGCGCCGCTTAATCTATGCAGTTGGAAAAAAGCCGTCAAACTCATCTATTTAAGCAAAGCCCTGGTGATTGAAAGCCGGGCTGAAAAAATATCAGATAACTTTCCTTACCCTTCTATTATTAGACTTTCTAAATATGTTTCCTTGCCTTTCAAAACGGTAGTCCTCAATCGCAAAAATTTGATGCTGCGTGACAACCATACTTGCCAGTACTGCGGTAAAAAAGATCAATTAACTATTGATCATGTCATCCCCCGCAGCCGAGGCGGCAAAGACACTTGGCAAAACATGATCGTCGCTTGTCATCGTTGCAATCATTTAAAGGGACACGAACTTTTAGAAAATACCGAACTGAAGTTACTGGCTAAACCCACTGTGCCCCCATCTGCACTTTATCTCGAATTAACCCGCCAAAAAAATTATCCCAAGAATTGGATGAGATATTTCTAAATCTAAAACAAACTCTCTTCTTTACTAGAACGGTCGTGCGGAACATCTTTCATCGATTTACGTAATTTTAAAAGCGCGCCTTTGTAAATACGAGTTGCCTGAGATTCTGAAACGCCAACCTTTGCGCCCAGTTCTTTAAACGTTTTATCGTCTTGATAACGGCCTTTGATAATAAATTTTTCTTTATCATTTAAAGTTTCCATTGCCTTCGATAAAGTTAAACCATCTTCAATTTTAGATTCAAAAGAATTATTTTCTTTAATGGTTAAATAAACATGCGCTGCTGAATCAACCCAATCGAGAACACGCGAAGGATCGGCCTTGGTTAAATAGCGAATATGATCTTTCATAGCGCCGCTAATACGCGAATAAGCCAGCGGCCAAATATCTGTCGAGCGATTTGGATCCCATTGCTTAATCGTCTCAAAAAATTCAATGCGGGCCACGTTGGCAATATCATCTGCTTCAGAACCGCTGACATGTTTAGGCAAGCGTGAGGTGTAGCGGTAAACCAGGCTATCAATTTTACTTTTATATTTTTTTAAAATAGGCTCAGAATATTTTTGAGAATAATGTTCTTTAATGTCGGCAGAAATCATAGCCTCAATGTCTTTCCAAATTCTTTTGGCCTCTAAAGAGGGTTGTGCCTCTTTACTCATTGGGTAGTCCTAAATCTCTGGCCCAGCGTCTTAAATATTGATCTTTGCGAGCAATAGGCACAACGTCTTCAGGCAATAAAATATCCCCTATTTGAAAATATTTTTCTTTTAATAAAGTATAAAGACCTTTACGAGTCGCCAAATTCTTTTTCAATAGCGCTTTTTTAATTTTAGTGATTGTCTCAGCGTTAGCAGCTGCACTGGAAGCCAAAATACTGGGGTCTATATCCTCTGCGCCCCAACCGCCATAAAACTTGACGCTGTGCGAAACTTTTTGAAACTGAGAATTATTGATATCCATCTGTTAATCTCTCCAAGCCCTTAGTTTGCCCACAGGTATTAAAGCATATACCTATTTGCGGTTATTATGACCGACATTTGTGGGGGAGTTCGTGAGACGGCTTACTAAAGCAAGGGTTTAGTGCAGAATTTTACCTGTTAAATTAAGTTGGTTTTTAAGAACCGAACTCGCTGCTTTTAAAATAGATTTTTTTACATTTTTAATTTGAGCATAATTATTGGCAATGACTTGAACCATTTGACTAAATTCTGCTTTTTTAGAAAATTCATCTCCCAAAGTTGCAGTGAGAGTACAGAAAACAAAACGCTTAATGGTTTCTTCTTCTGAAAGATTTGGTTTCAAATTCGACTTTAATAACATTTCTAAGCGTGCCAACTGTTGTTCCTCATATTTAATATTTTCAGCAAAAAAATCAGCAGTTTTAATCGTAATCGGAGAAACCTGATTTTTCACTTCGGCCAGGTGTTCTTGTAAAAACGACTCTTTCAATTTTAATTTTTTTGGCAACTTTGACCTTCTTTTAAAAATTGTATCAGACCGTTTTCCTCTTACCTAAAACTTTCTGAAATTTATCGTGCGGGACTCAAAATCAATTCAAATACTTTTTAGGCTAAAAAGCGTTAAGCCCGACTTACTCTTCTCCGCTTAAGATTCCAATCGATTGAACTTTAATTTGTGGAATAATTTCGTTGTAAGACAAGACGCCTAAATTAGGGTGATTGCGTTCTGTAAATTTTTTAAAGTGCGGTCGCAGTCTTGGTGAACACAACACCACCGGCGGACGTTTCATTCGCACAAAATTTCGCATTTGATCCGAAAGCTGATTTAAAACCCGTTCGCCCATTCCTGGATCAAGCGCCAAAAACGATCCATATTCTGATTGATGCACGGCTCCAATCATGGTTTCTTCTAACCTAGGATCAATTGTCAAAACCGTTATGGTTTCATCTTTATCCGCATAATAAGAACACACCTGTCGCGCGAGCGATTGTCGGACATATTCGGCCAATAAATTGGTGTCGCGAGAAATGTGCGCATAATCTGCCAAACGTTCCAAAATAGTGGATAAGTCGCGAATCGAAATTCGTTCTTTAACCAGTAATTGCAACACTTTATGAACCTGTCCCAGAGACAACATATCAGGCACAAGCTCTCTGACAATCGCTGCATTAGAATTTTTAACTAACTCTAAAAGCGATTGCACGTTCTGACGGGTAATAATTTCATCGGCATGCTGCTTAATAACTTCTGTAAAATGAATCGCAATAAAATCGGTTGGCGCATGAATGGCAAAACCAGCTTCTTGAGCCGCGGACAAGGCATTGTCTGGAACCCACAAACCCATTTCTCCTGTAGAAGGATCTTTAGCTTCTTCTCCGCTAATGCCTTTTTCTTGTAAGTCTTCCACCATTGCCTGCACAAAATGGTGATTCATCAGTGCCGTACCCGTTGCAATTTTATTGCCACGAATTTCAACCACATATTGATTTGGCGGCAAAGACAAATCATCCATCACGCGAACACCTGGAATCACAAAACCGAGTTCTTGGCCAATGTGATAACGCACAAGAGTAATGCGTTCTAAGAGCGGCCCTTCTTGATTAGGATCAATGAGTGGCACCAAATTGCGGCCCGTTTTTAAAGCGATCGGATCTAAACTTAAAGTTCCCAATAAATTTTCAGGTTTCTTAAGCGCTTCTTTTGCCGCATCTGAATCTGGAGCGCCGCCCCCCAGAGCTGCCATTTCACGATCGTGTTCCGTTTTTAATAACATAAAAGCAGCAAAGCCTAGTCCTGCTGCCAAAATTAAAAATGAAACCGTCGGCATGCCCGGCACAAAACCAAAAGCAGCCAAAATAATGGCTGTAAAAGCAAACGCTCGAGGTTGATTGCCAATTTGAGTTAACACATCCCTACCCAAAGAAAATTCAGAAGAAGATTTGGTCACCACTAAACCTGTTGCAATCGAAATAAGCAGCGCCGGTAATTGCGAAACCAGACCGTCTCCAATTGATAAACGAAAATATAAATCGGCTGCTTCTCTAAAATCCATGCCTTGCTGTATAACACCGATCAAAAGACCGCCTAGCAAATTCACAAATAAAATAATAATGCCCGCAATCGCATCTCCTCGAACGAATTTATTAGCACCATCCATGGCTCCAAAAAAAGTTGATTCACGGCCTAAATCATCACGACGTTTACGTGCCATGTCGCCATCAATTAAGCCGGCGTTTAAATCCGCATCGATGGCCATTTGTTTGCCAGGCATCGCATCCAAAGTAAAACGAGCAGCCACTTCTGACACACGTTCCGCACCTTTAGTGATCACAATAAAATTCACTAGAGTAATGATCACAAACACTATACCGCCTACTACATAATTTCCGGCTGTTACGAAGTCTGCAAAAGCAATAACCACATGACCATCAAAGGAAGGTCCCAAAGCCAAAATCAAACGTGTGGAAGCGATGTTAAGAGATAAGCGATATAAGGTCAGAACCAACAGTACTGAGGGAAATGATAAAAAATCCAATGGCTTATTTAAAAACATGGAGATCAGCAGCATTACAAAACCTGCTGCCACTGAAACCACCATTAGCAAATCAAGTAAAAAAGTAGGAATCGGAATGATCATCATCGCGATGATCAAAATCAGACCGCTCGCAACCGCTATGTCCTGAGGACGAAAAATATCTTTAAGATTGAGTTTCTGAGTTGCCAAAATTCCCCCCGGCCCTACAAGGAAATTATAACTTACTGACTAGCTCATAACCAACTTTTTAAGATTTATTAGCCGGATTATTTCGTTTTTTCTGATTGCGGCCTAATCGATATACAAAAGCCAGAACTTCAGCCACAGCTCTGTAAAATTCAGAAGGCACTTCACTGCCAACTTCGACTGCATCATAAAGTCCCCGAGCCAGTGCAATATTTTCCACAATCGGCACATTGTGCTCATCAGCAATCGCCTTAATTTGTTCAGCAACTAAGCGTTTTCCTTTCGCGACAACTTGGGGCGATTTCATAAGCTTAGGGTTATACAAAATCGCAATGGCGATATGAGTCGGGTTAGTCACGACCACATCCGCATTAGGCACTTTGCGAGCCTGTCTATTTTGGGCCATTTCACGCTGAATTTGGCGCTGGCGTTGTTTGATAGTGGGATCCCCTTCCAAACGCTTATATTCTTCTTTGACTTCCTGTTTAGTCATCATCATTTGCTTGCGAAACGAAAATCTTTGATAGGCATAATCCAAAATCGCGATGATGATGTAAAACAAGGCGATGCGCATGGCAATTTTGAAAACGAGGGATCCAGTCAAAAGCATCACCGTCCAGGGTTCATCATTCATACTGCTTAAGATTTGCGGCAGATGTGCCTGAATAATATTCCAGGTTAAAAAAATCACGATAATGATCTTTGCTAAAGATAATAATATCTGGACTAGTCCTTTCATTGAAAAAATCCGCTTCAGTCCGCTCATCGGATTAATTTTTTCTAATTTCGGAATAATGGATTCACTTGAAAATAAAAAGCCAGTTTGAATCCCTTCAATAATAATCACCACAAAAAATATAGTGAGCATTAGCGGGGCCAGAACTCTAAACATCACCCAGAGCGATCGCCAATACAAATCCATGATATTGGCAAATTCAAATTGGTCAGGCACTGTCGGAATCGAATTAAAAACAGCATTCGTATAAGAAACGAGCTCCATCCAGTCTTTAGCGGCAGTGCTTTTAAAAACCCAAAAAGAGACAAACACTAAAACTGCCGTGGTGATTTCTTTACTCTTAGCAACTTGGCCTTTTTTACGAGCTTCACGCAATTTATGCGGCGTAGGTTCCTCTGACTTATCTCCGGCTTCTTCACCCATAGTAAATCAAAACCCTTCTTTAAGGATTAAAGGCTTGATACATTCGCGCAATTTCTTCAATGGTTAATCCCAAATAGACCGTAATGCGGTCCACTAAAAAAGGCAAAGTCAAAAGCATAATAAACATCCCCAGCGATGGCTTTAATTGAAAACCTAATTGAAAAATATTAACTTGAGGTGCCACGCGCGCCACCATTCCAAATGCAAAATCTAATAAAAAAATGACCAGCATAATTGGAGTCGCAATCGACAAAGCAATTTTAAAAAGCTCTCCTCCCACCCGCAGCACTTGAATTCCTGAATCTGGGAAATTTAAATTTCCAGTCACCATCGAAACAGCACTGTAACTGCGAAACAAGGCTTCCAAAATTAAATGATGTCCATCCATAGCTAAAAAAATAGTAATCACCAAAAATCTCAGCAGCTGAGTCACGACCACCTGCTGAGAACCTGAAGCCGGATTTAAAATCGTCGCAACAGACAAACCCATCTGCGAACCAATCAACTCGCCGCCAGCTTCAATCCCGCTGAATATTAATTTCACAATGAGCCCAATCGTAAAACCTACAAATGCTTCTTTAATTAAAACGAGTCCAAAAAGTAAATTATTGGTAGGAAGCGCCGCACCTTGAAAAGGAGTGACTGTCCACAAAACAAAGCTCACCCAAAAAATAAGCGCTAATCGTGCCGAACGATTAATCGTTCGGTCAGAAAAAATTGGCACTTCTACAAAAACACCGGTGACTCGTGCTAAAACCAGCATAAAAACTTGCAGTTGGGGAACAGATAAAATCATTAGAAAGCGAGTGCGGGAATTCCACTCCAGAGTTTAAGTGAAAACTCAATCATTTGAGAGGTCATCCACGCAAAAGTCAGCGCAACAATAATCATGACCACCACTAATTTTGGCGCAAACGTCAAAGTTTGTTCTTGAATTTGAGTTAATGCTTGAAACAAACTAATTAAAAAACCAATCGCTAAACCTAAAAGCACTGCCGGTGCAGACAGTAAGAGCATAAGCATTGTGCTTTCGAACATAATCGAAGTGACGCTATCAATAGTCATAAGAGTTGCAAAATCATATCACAGCCAACTAAATTCTAAATCGATTGGATAGTTTGCTCCGGCCTGAGGAATAAGATTTAACGTGATCGTCCTTTTTTCTCCAGCCTCCAAAACATAATTGAAAAATTCTCTTCTATGACGAGCCGGAGTGGCTGCAAGTGAAATCATTTGATTATTTAACAAGAAAGTTGCTGCTGCGATCCCACCCGCAGGCACCATGGCCCCCTTTAACTGTTTATTAGCGGTCGAAACATTTTCAACTTCCAAAGTTAGTTGATATTCCAAACCATAATTTCCTTTTAAAATTTCACTTTTAGCATTTTTAATTACCGGGATTTCACCCAGCCTAACTTTGAGCAAAGGATCTTTAGACAAAAAAGTATGTTTGATTTTAGTTTGATAAATTTCAAAAACTCCATCAACCCTTTGATCAGGTTCATGAAAAGGAAACTGCACCGTGTCAATTTCAGGATTTTCTGTCGTTAAGATAAACACCCCGACGCTCGGGTTTGAATCCTCCGGAATCATTTCCATCATTCCTGAAATGACATGTTTAGGCTTTAACTTTTGACTAACCACTTTTAAAGCTCGTCCTGCGGGAATCGTCACGCTGTAAAAATTACCTTGGAGTTTATTTTGCCAAAAACGTTTCATGGCCACATCGCCAGTGAAAATCTCATCCTGGCTAGGGCCCCCAATCGCGCGATTCATATAGACCACTGCATCAAGGGTAGATTCATTTTTTAAATAAATTTGAAAATACAAATCTTTATCAAAATTATTATGATGATGATACATCAGTTGATGGCGATTAAATCCGCCCAAGTGAAAAGTTTTCAAAAGTCCTTTGGTATTCACTTTTTCAGGAGTGTTGCTGAGCCACATTTGAGTCTTTACGGGTTTAGGGGCCTCTTTATAGGACAATAGAAAAGAAGTGGTTGTCCCTGGAATCTCCCCCATCACCCATTTACCGGGTTCCACTTCTGGCCAATGAATGTTTTGAATATTCTTAAAGAAACTAGCTTTGACATCTGGAGACTGCACTTCCATATTCAGTAAAAAAGCTTCTTGAATGATGCTTTTAATATTGCCCGAACTAGCCACCGAAAAAGTAATCATCTGATTAGAGTCGGCCCATGCCCCTGAGGCCATCAAAAAAAAGAACAGAAAAAAAGTCAGTTTTTTCAAAATCACTTAGTAATGAAAACTCTGCATCAAACCGCGAGTAATCACAAACCAGCCGTCAGTTAATACAAACAACAAAATTTTAAAAGGCAAAGACACCAAAACTGGAGACAACATGAACATCCCCAGTGAAAGTAAAATATTTGAAACCACCAAATCGATAATCACAAATGGAATAAAAATCACAAAGCTGATTTGAAAAGCTGTTTTGAGTTCACTGATTAAAAACGCTGGAATCAAAACATAAGTTGGCACTTCTTCAATGCGAGTCGGTGCTTTAATGCGTGCCTGTTCAACAAAAAGAGCCAAATCTTTTTCGCGGGTTTGTCTAAGCATAAATTTTCGAATGGGCACCAAACCTTTTTCGAGCGCCACTTGCTGAGAGATACGCACTTTGTTATAAGGTTCAATCGCCTGCGTATAAACATCCTGCCAAACCGGTGACATGATATAGAGAGTCATAAACATAGCCAGCGACACAATCACGGGAGCTGGGGGCACTTGCTGAGTTCCAATCGCCGAACGAATCATGCCCAGCACAATAATAATTCTTAAAAATGAAGTGGTGCTCATTAAAAAAAATGGGATAAGCGAAATCGCTGAAATCGCCAAAAGTAAATTAATCGAACTAGAAAATGATTGAGAATTTAAAACCTGGTCCACATTCACTTGCAGGGGAACAGCCGCCATCGCTTGAGTTGTACTTAACAAAAATAAAACAGCTCCAAAAACAATAAGGGAAAATTTCAATAAGCGCACACCCGATAATACCAGTGAAGAGTTTATTTTTTAATTAACTTCTTTAAGATCTCGTTAAAAGAGGCCCCTAAATTAGCTAGAGTTTCATGGTTTGAGTTTTGAACTTCCGGAGCACTGGTCGAAATTGAAGTTGTGATTTCTCCAGCTTTCATTTCTTGAATTAAATTCACCTGAGAACCACTGACTCCCAGTAAAAAATAGCGTGTTCCCACCTTAACTAACTGACAACTGGCATTAGGAGTTAGCGCTCTAAAATCAATTACTTCAATTTGCCCTCCCTGACGAGGAATGCTTTTCATGCGTGGGATGACATTTTTAAGAATGTAATAAAGACCTGCAGATAAAATAGCTAAATAAAAAATAACTTTGATTAAATAGCCGAAAACCGAATAAGAGCCCCCTTCATAAGTTGGATTGGCTGTTACAGCATAATAATCTGCCGAATAGGCCAAAGAAAAGTTCAATAGAAAAAAACCTATAATATAGAAGAAACGCCAGAAATTACGGTTAATCACTTTTGAGAATCGACGACCTTCGTGACTCGCAGCCCGTAATGGTCATCAATAGCAACGACTTCCCCTTTAGCAATAACCTTCCCGCCTACTAAAACATCCAAAGGTTCTCCAGAACGTTTTGCGAGTTCAATAATAGAACCTTTATTAAGTTCCATAATGTCTTGAAGAGAAATCTTTGTTTTGCCCATTTCAACAGTCACTTCGACAGGAATATTGCCAAAAACTTCTTGGCGAAAAAGCGCGCCTTCACGGCTAGGGGTCACAGAAGAAAAATTGACCTTTTCAAATTCAAGTTTCTCTCCGTCATCGGAGTATGAAATATTACGACCCATTTCTGCTGAATTATCTTCCATTAAACTCCCCTAATAAATTGTAACCTAAAAGAGACCAAAGAAACTACCCCAAAGAACTATCTATCGCAAAACTACTTTAAATCTTCATCCCAGGAAAAATCAGGATCATCATCATTCCAAATAGAGTCTTCTTCAGAACTATCTGTATCTTCTTCATTTTGATCTAATTCAGATACCGTTTCGGTCTCATCTTCTAAAAGCTCTTCAGCTTCTTCAGTTTCTTTATCTCCTAAATCTAACGCCATTTCTTCTTCTCTTAAGTCTTCTGCAATACGGGGTTCAGACATAGGTTCTAAATCAACAGGGGGTAACGATAGGACATCGTCTTGATACCCGTTCATTTTGACTGAAAGATTTGTCCCAATTTGACCTGGCTGAGCCAGCATCAGCGCATGGTCGCCAATTTGAACTCTAATGGGCTGATCCACTTTTTGATCGAGTACGATCAAGTCGCCTATTTGCAAAGACATCGCTTCTTGCAGACTCAAAGTTCCCTTGCCTAGCTCTACCGTCACTGGAACCATCGCCGATTTCACCATCACCGGATCAAGACGTAATTTATTTTTTTTAGTTTTTCGCACTACTTTTTGATAAAGCATTTGGAGGGTTTCAACCGCTGCGCGGTCATAGCCCAATAATATTTTTACGGGTTGTTCTTCTCCAATCATCAATTCCACTGCCACCACATAATAATCTGCAGAATTAGCAATTTCAGAGATAGGTTGTAATTGAGGCCCCAAAATTTCTTGTGTATTTAAATTCATTACGGGTTGGGTATAAATTTGATTCATCATTTTAGTTATTTTTTCTGATAAAGCTTTAAAACATCCTTTTTCAATCGCCGTCATCGCATCGCTGCGACGCACTAAATGCCCTGCGCCCCCTACCATTCGATCAATTAAAGCCAATGCCATGCTGTAATCAAATAAAACAGAAACCGAGCCTTGATCGACGGCTCCCTGAAAACTTCCATTTAATTGAGCCACTGCAATTGAACGCATATTTTGATCAATAAATTCGCCGTAAGTCATTCGGTAAATTTTGGCGCCCATTAAAACACTGGCTAGTTTTAATTCGCTGGCCAGCATCACACAAAGTTTTTCACCAAAATCAAGATGAATAGCTTCCAGGGCCGAAAAAATAACACTGGTTTCATCATCAATTTTATTTTTTATAGAAATTCTTGGATTGTATTCATACCAGTTACCCATTGCAGCAGGTAACGTAATTGACTTGGTCATTACGGCCATTTGTTTCCCCCCATAAATATTCTGTCCTGACGGATTAACCGTCTCCACGGATTAAAATCCGTGGCTAGCTACTCAACCTGTTAATCACCTGCGAAATAATATCGCTGGCCATTTTGATTGAACTTAAACTTGCCGAGATGGCTCGTTGAATTTCAATCGCGTCAATTGTTTCTCCAATAAAAAACACGTTCGACTTTTCAACTTTTTGGGGTTGAATGGTCCCTAAATCTCCGCTTCCAGCAATGCCCATCGCAGTCGGAGTACCTGAAGAAAGAGTGGCCTCAAAAGCTGTTCCATCAAATTGCAATAACCCTTCAGGGTTTCTAAAATCAGCAAGAGCTGCTTGATAAATAGGAGTCTCCACTCCGGTAGACGGGGTATCTGCATTCCCATCATCAAAATTTGCAACAAGCACTCCGTTGGCTTTCCATCCCAAATTTGTTGCTCCAGTCACATCGATAGGAACAAGTTTTGAAGTGTCTGCTACTCCACCGGTTATTTTGTAGCCAAACAATTGTCGTCCTGAAGAATCCACCACAAATTTTCCACTGGTATCAATTCCAAATTCTCCTGAGCGAGTGTATAAAAATGAGTTGCCCCCATCTCGAGAAACCAAAAATAAACCTCTGCCTGTAATGGCCATGTCCATCTGAGTTCCTTCACCCAAGTCACCTTGTGAGAAATCTAATTTAATATTGTTGATCGCAACGTCTGAACCAAATTGAGTTGGGTTTACGCTGCCTTGGCCGGACTGAGAACCAATGCCACTATTTAAAACCTCATTAAAAACAGTCGTAAAAGATTGATCGATTGATTTATATCCTACGGTTGCAACGTTAGCCGAGTTATTGGTTTTAATTCTTAAAGAAGCTTCAAAGGCCGACAAAGAGTTTCGGCTTCTGCGCATAATGTCTAGTAAACCTGATGACATAATTTACTCCTTTACTAACTAAATGTTCGTTTGAACACTTGCGCCCGAAACTTCAATCACTTGGGACAAATTCAATTCCACATCGCTGGCCGTCACAATCTTTGGAACGGCTGACTGACCAATCACTACTTTTTTAACTAATTCAGATTTAATTTCCCCTGTGGTCGCATCTTTATAAGTAATGTTTTTCCCAATGAGAGCTGAACTTTGATTTAAAGAATTAATTTGTTGCAATGCACTGATCTGCTGATCCAAACCTGAAATTTGAGAAAGCGGATTAGAAGAATTTCCTGTCAGTGAACCTAAGTTCAACGAAGGGGACAAAAGTGAAGAACTCAGTGCAGAAAAATGGTCAGAAGAGTTATTAGTAGACCCGGTTAAAGATGACAACGGATCAGAACTGCTTTGAGTTGAATCTGTATTATTAGGATCAGAATTGGAAGTATCAAACAAACGATTAAGGACTGATGAGAAGCTCTGATTAATATTTAAAATAAATTTATTTGGATCATTAGGGTTGCTAGCATCAACCGTCCCGCTCTTTGTTGCGGGTAATCTTTTTAAATCGGCATCAAAAAAAGAAATGCCTGGAACGGTGCTGGTCATTTTTTACCCCCTGATTTGATAATAATCTTACTGTCTTTAAAATGATTGTCTGCTAGACGTGTTTCTAGGTAGGGCAAAGCCTCATTCATGAGTTCTTCAGTGCCTGTTTGATCAGCATAAAATTCGATATTTAATTGTTTCTTGTTATAAAACATAAAAACTGAAATTTTCCCTAACCCTTGCTGCACAATATCAATGTTTAAGTTTTGAACCTGCTTTGGCAACAAAGTTTTAATTTTTTGAATCATTTCATCTATTACTTTAGGAAAATGGTCTTTATTGATTTGAATATTATTTTCGATCGTCTCAAAGTTTTCACTTTTAAAAAACAAATTTCTCTTCTCAATCTCATCTTTTAATTGAGGAATATTTTGAAAACTCACATTCCCCAAATAATTCATGAGTACCTGCCAGCGTTCTTGGTTCACCGATTCAATTTTAGGAGTCGTTGCTTTATTTTGCGGAGTCGTAAGCAACTGCTGAAACAAATCACTTAAATCGTTTTCTTTATACTCTTTAGTTAAAGTGGGACTAAAGTTAACTTGAAACGTATTTTCATTGTCAGGATTCTTATTCCATTTTTTATTTTGAGCCCTATTCATTTCTTCCTGAGCCGAAACAAGTTGCTCGTTAAAATCACTCATCTGTTCAAACACAGCAGGTTGATAATTTTGAATCGTTTTGCCTAATTTCAATTGGTCAATAAAAATATTTTCCACAAACCCGTCCCCTATCCTTTTTGGATCAAATTAAAATATCACAGGACAAACGTTTTCCCTAACGGAAACTAAGTTTTTATCGGTGGTTTGAGAGAAGAACTTGTATTACTTTTTACCGCTGGCTTTAACAGCAATTTTCTTAGAACTGACCTTGGGTTTAAGAGCATTTTTAAGCGCCAACTTTTCAGCCATTAATTTTTCTTTTTCTTCCGCCTGTTTAAGCATTAATTGATACTTATCAAGCATTTGTGCCAGCTTACGAGAGTACCAGTTATCACGAACATATCTTGAAAAAATAGGGAGACGGCGTTGCAGGCCATAACCATTTTTTTTCAGGTTTTTTTCTAATTCTTTTAGACTCGGCCAGCCTTGATCAGGAGCTAATAAATCATAATCAGTTGTAATATGACCCAGATCGCCAACTCCGGCTTTAATTAACGGCATAATATCTGGATTCAAGTTTAATGGCACTGAAATCACCACATCTTCTGGCAATATCTTACGAGCCAGTTTTACGGTCTCAAGCATCTCTGCTTTAGTTGGTGATTTTTGATGTTGCAAAGGAGTATTGGGTTGAGGCACAAAATTCTGCAGCATCACACTCTGAATACCATCAAATTCTTTATGAATATCGCGAATAATTTCAAAAGCTTTTTGGCGGCTTTTCATTGATTCGCCCATGCCCACAATAATGCCCGTCGTGGTCGGCCACTTTAGAGAAGTAGTTAAACGAATCGCTTCAATTTGACGGTCTAAAGTTTTGGTTTCGGCCTGAGTATGCGCCACCGTATCTAAAAATTTTTGATCGCCACACTCAAGCATAATGGTCACGCTGGTAGCAATACGACGTAAAACTTTCACTTCCTCTTCTGTTAAATAACCAATATTCAAATGTGGCAAAAGACCTTCTAGAAAGGCCAATTCACAAACGGTATAAACATAGTGAACGTAAGACTCAAAACCCCATACAGCCAATTTACTGCGAATCGAGTTAGAGCGATCAGGTCGTTCTCCCGCCATAATATAAGCTTCTTTGGTATGTTCTTTACGAGCCAGTTTGGCCGGCTTAATCATCGAGTAAGGCACGAACAAATTTTCTTCATTGTTGGTAAAGGCACAGTAAGAACAGTTTTGAACACACAGACGGGTCAAGACCAGGTTCATCGCCTTTGAGTACGTAATAATATTTTTTTCCATGTAATTAGTCGTTGCCTCGAATCATGTTGATTAAGGCGGGAATACCGATGCTATCAATAGAAATAAGCACGCACAGAATTTGAATATCGTGCGCGGAATTGACTAGACCTAAATATCTAAACAGCAGAAATGCCGCTGTTCCCAAAGAACTCACCTGCCCTTATATCGGAATACGTTCATCTTACCTTAATTTAAGGCAGGATCAAAGGATGTATTAAAAACAGAAAAAGTGGGTAGACCTCCCCTAGGAGATTAACCATGGCTCAAGAACTAGATAATAAACAAGATCAATATATGACCGTGGCGCCCACAGACGCCAAAACTAAAAAAATCATGAAACAGCTGGAAGGCGAGTTTAGTCGTGATCGTTTTGGTTTTGAAATTAGCGGCTACCCTCGTTTTTTTGAAGCCAAACTCAATCGCGATAAATTGGAAATTTTCAAACCTGAGGGGATTGGGGGATCCCTTCTCATTGAAATTATTCCAGAAAGCTTACGCAAAGGGACTGAAGCCCTAAGGTTTAAAATTAGCTTCCCTAACACTAAAGGACACATGATTGATGTGCCCAAAAAACATTTGGCAATTTTAAAAGATCGTCTGACCTCAGAAAGACAGACTCCTCTTTTTATTAAAATCAAATGCATTGATCATCAAAACTTTGCAGTGGATTTAAAATTAAATTTAAATCCTAAATTTTTAAAATAAAGTTCTAGGGCTTTCTAATTAACCCGACCATTTTCCCTAGGATGCTGACCTCTACTTCACCGGGATGCACAAAAATTGATTCGTAATGCACGTTGGCAGGTCGCAATTCAATTTTGTCGCCATGATGATAAAAACGTTTCAAAGTCACTTCATCATTTAAAAGAGCTGCCACAATATCACTGGCCGAAGCAATAGCTTGTTTTTTTATGACCACAATATCGCCATTTAAAATGTGATCTTCGACCATACTGTCACCTTTCACTTTGACCGCAAATAAATCTTGATAACGAAACATGCTCGAATCCACTTTAAGAGTACTCTCTATATTTTCGGTAGCCAGTAATGGTTTTCCTGCGGCAATACGGCCCACAATCGGAATTTCTCTAAAATCTGATAATTGAATTAAATTTTGTTTAGAAATATTTTTTTCAGAGCTGCCTTGTTTATAGTTTTTTGGCATTTTCAAAATTTCTAAAGCGCGCGATTTATCTGCTCCACGGCGTAAATAGCCCTTGCGTTCTAAGGCCACCAAATGGTCATTTACTGCGTTTGTAGAACTAAACTTAAAATGATCTGCAATCTCTCGAAGAGTGGGGGGATAGTGGTTTTCGTTGATGTGTTCGTAGATATATTGAAAAATTTCTTCTTGGCGTTCAGTTAACTGAGTAATCAAAGTCTTCTCCTTATCATATTTATTGATTAATTGATTTTACGCTGCCAAGGCCATGGATTGAACGGGCACGTAAACCTTTTTTAAATAATGCTGCCACAATTCATCAAATTGACTCTGCAGGCTACGATCTTTAAGTTCAATCGGTTCACTGGTCATGATTAATCCATTTTGAGTCGAAATCGTTTTGTCTGAAAAGGCCAGAAGAAAATCACGGTGAGGATAAAGTTTCATAAACTCTCTTATCATTTTTTCTCCAATATGATGTCTCGAATTCACCTTACCCAACATAAGGTTTTGATGAGGATAGAATTTAAGCATCGACTCTTTAAGTTTTTGAGAAACTTCATTTTTAACACTGCAGTAGTAGCTGTAGAACTGCACAGCATCAAAATTACTTTGATTCAACAAAGAAGATAAATTGCTCCGTTGACCAGAAAAAACAATTTGTAGAGCCTGATTAGCCACATGATATTTTTTAGGCGATTCGTGCAACAAAACATAATCGAGTTGGTCGATAACTTGCCGTAATTGAGAGTCGTTGTCTAAAGGATTATTATTGAATTTTTTATTTACTAATTCTTTTAAATCTGAAAGTGCATAGTGATCTGCGTTTACGGAGACATCCTCAAAAGAGGCATTTTGCCGATCGGTTGAAAAAGGGGTGTATCCAAAAAGTAATTTAAGTAAATAAGCTTTTAAATAAGATTCTCCATTATCCTTGAAAAATACAATTTCGATTTTGCTATTAACCTTATTCATTCGAATCACGCCTATCTCTCTGGGATTTTCTATATGGCTTTACCGGGTGAGTGGGGGGAACTCCATCACCCGGCGGCCACAAAGTTGTATTCAGTCATAAGCTGAGTACTTGTACAGTATATACTGATTATATGATCAGTGTCAAGAGCTTTTTTAAAATTTGCGTCTTATAAAAAAAGAACTTCTGAGCGACCTTAATCACTTAGAAGTTTTAAAAATTAAAGTTAAAAGAAATTATCTCGAAAAAGCGACGGCTGGAGAAGCTTGCTTACCTGGTTCGGTCACCGTTAAATAAACTGTGTTATTCGCAGCGATGTTGTCACCCAAACTAATAATAAACATTCCCCATGCATCGGCTACTTGCT
>CAYMKA010000005.1:0-27307 GCA_964390935.1 uncultured bacterium | reverse complement strand
TTTAAATTTAAAAAACTCTTCCCTTGAAACTATTACCGAGAGACTTCAAGACCAGGATTTTTACTTTTGTTTTTTAAGAGAAAAAGGGGAAGAACTGTCTCCGGCATTATTTGAAAAACTACCTCACCCCAGTTATCCCCTGACTTTAATTCAATATTTAAGAATCAGTAAAAAATTAGGGCTTCTTTCGGTAGAGAATGTCATTCAATTTTCTGAACATCCCCTAAAAAAAATAAGAGATTTAAGTCGCACTAACGAGCCAAACGAAAAACCCATTGCCCATTTAAAGTTGTTAGAACCGCCTCTTTCAAATCAGGCTTAAGAAACTTAACCGCTAATCCCAAAGCCGGGTCACTCACTAAAGAATCAAACGATTTCGTTTTTAAAATTTCCATTTGGTTTTTAACCGCTTGAGTTTGCTGCATTTTTTTCTGGGTTTGGATTAAATTTTTATTTAAAGTCATCAACAAAAATAAAAAAGCAGTCAAAAGAAAAATTAAAATCATAAAACCCGTCAACAGTTCCATCAGGACAAAACCCGAATATTTATTTTGCTTAGACATCTCAAAGCACTTCTAGTCGCACGCGGCCTGTTACCGGCGCCAAGATCATTTTATAAACTTTTCCATGTTCATCCCAAAAAGTGATCGTGCCCGATTTTTTAGGAATTCCGGTAACGGCAAAAGCCAGTGAAATAGATGATTTAAGAATGAGAGTCTTTGGATAATTTTTCTTTTTTTCAATTTGAGTTGCTAGTTTTATTTCATAATGATCATTTAAAAAATCAATTTGACGATCACGATGATCCAAACGAACTTGGTCACGCATTTGATCGATATCCAAAATCAATTGATTAAAAAATATTTTTTGCTGGTAACTCACTAATAATTTTTGAAGCGGCGAAAAAGCCACAGACATTAAAATGGTGAGGATTGCTATTGCGATTAAAAATTCCAATAGAGAAAATGCTTCACGCCCAGAGGCGTGGTTAATTCTAGATTTTAATAACATGGGTGAGAAGGGCCAGAGCCCAGCCAGAAATTAAAAACGGAGCAAAAGCCAGTTCGGTGCCGCGTTTGGCTTTTTTGGCTAATAGTAAAAAACCAGCCACCAGCCCGCCCAAAATAAAAGCACAATAAAAACTAATGAGCGCTAATTCAGGCCCAGCCAAAAATGCAATGAGAGCTGCCAAAGGAATATCCCCTTCTCCTAAGGCTTGCTTGCCATAAATTCTTTGCCCAACAAAAGCTAAAAGATAAAAAAAAGTTCCTGTCAAAATACCGGTGCTTAGATGAGCAAAAAAAGATCCATTAAAAAAAACCCAAACTAGGGCCGCGACTCCTAAAATCCATAAAGTCACATCATAAATATAATGAGTATTGAGATCTACAAAAAAAATAACAATCGTTATGGCTGAGATGACAAACAATAAATAAACAACCGGGCTTTGCGTGCTATAAAACAAAACGCTAAACGTAACTGCCGTTAAAATTTCTACCAACGGATATTGAACAGAGATTTTTTTTTGGCAATAGCGGCAACGGCCTCTTAACCATAAAAAACTAAACACAGGGACCAAATCTAAAAATGATAAGGTGTGTTTACAATGAGGACAACGGGAACGACTGTGTAAATTAAGAATTTTTTGTTTGTGAGGCAATCGATAAATAATCACATTCAAAAAACTGCCAATCAAAAGTCCAAAGATAAAAACAAATCCTAAACTAGAAAAATTGGCGGGGAACATATTTTTTTCTGCTCCATCCCAAAGCAAGTAGCAACATGTGATGATAAAAATCTAAATACTTTTTACGTTCTTCCCAGGTGCGCCGACGCAAAATCAGAACAGGCGAAAACAGAAAAACTAAAATAGCAAAAGCACCATAAAGCACCCGGTAAGCGGGGTAAAACTCAGGATAAAACTTTCCCAGAAAATAAAAAGTGCCTTGAATGCCTTCCAGTTCAAAATCGAGTCGTTTGGCCTTGGTTGTTTGGCCGCCGAAATGCACAATTTCAGCTTCAGGCAAATACCAGCATTCAAAGCCGGCTCTGCGGACCCTGGTCAAATAATCAAGTTCTTCGTTATAAAAAAAGTAGTTTTCATCTAAAAGTCCAATTTCATTCATCATGCTGCGGCGAAACATGATCGCCGCAAAGCCTAAAAACGAACGCTTAACCGGTTTTGTGCCAACATAAAGCAATTTATTGTGTTTGGCACCTGCTGTCTGCAAACTCATATCCGGGTTTAAAAGTTTAGGACCAACCGCGCCAATTTTGGGATTAGTTTCAAAAAAACGCAGCATCTTTTCAAAAGCTCCGGGCATGACTAGTGTGTCATCGTTTAATAAAGCCACAAAATCACCACTGGTCATTTTAATGCCATGATTGTTGGCGCGGGAAAATCCTTCGTTAAGCGGGTTTGCAAAAGTCTTTACCCAGGGGTATTTATTTTTTAAAGTTTGTTCAGTGTCGTCCGTACAGGCATTTTCAACCACAATCACTTCATATTTTAGAATGGAATTTTCGAAACTTTTATGGAGTGAATCCAGACAAGGTAAAAGGAGTCTTAAGTTATTATGCGTAATAATAACTATCGAAATATTCATCTAAAACAATCTGTCTTTCCAGGTTTTAGGAGTTTTTTCGTTTACAATCTCCAGAGGCAGATGATATTTAAATTTGCGGGTGCCGCGCTTACGAATATATTCAATCATCGAAGCAATGCCTTCTTCTAAATTAAGCTCAGGTTTGTAGCCATAAAATTTTCTAATTTTATCAGCCGAACAATTCGCTAGCTTTACTTCTTGAGGACGGCCAGTGGTGTATTGCGGCTTCAAATCAAAATTTAACTGCTTGGCAATAACCTGTGCTAACTCATTAATGGTAATAAACTCGTCATCAGGACCAATATTAAAAGTTTCTCCCGCTGCATTTTTTTCAACACCAAATTTATATAAAAGATCAACGTCATCTTGCACAAAACTAAAATTACGCTTTTGAGAACCATCCCCATAAATAATCGGCTGGCGACCTTGAAGCATTAAATTAATCATAATGCCGGCCACATTTCTAAACGGATCATCATATTTTTGGCGGGAGCCAATAATATTATGAGGAACAGCGACCACACCTTCCATGCCAAAAATTTCACTTAAGTTCCATAAAAACTTTTCAGTGACTAATTTGCCAATACCATAGGGGTCTTGTGGTTTGGGTTCCATGTCTTCAGTAAAAGGCACAGTCGGCAATGCCCCATAACGTGCCATCGAAGAACAGATTACCGTTCGTTTTACTTTATTTTTAACAGCGGCTGTTAAAACAGAAATTGTAGCTTGAACTATATTGTCAGTGACCAGGGTTGGACTAAATACAGACAAACCTTCATAAGCGGTCGCTGCACAGTGATAAACCAAATCAGCCCCTTCAGAAGCTTTGGTCATGGCTTTTAAATCACGACAATCTTTTTTAAAAAACTTTACGCCTTTAGGAATATTATCCTGGTAACCGCCCAACATGTTGTCGCAGGCAACCACATCCCAACCTTGTTTTAAAAAATGCTCCGCTAAATGTGACCCCAGTAATCCGGCCACGCCGGTGATAAATACTTTAGACATTGACTGAATTATCTACGAAGGGACAGAAAATTAGAAGAGTCCTAGAAAAGACCCAACGTCTCGATCATTCGTTGGAATAGCACTTTAAACCGTTCGGGACTCCAATCATTTAGTTCTATTAATTCCATAAGTTTTTGTTCTATTTCACTCATAGAAAGATTCTGGAAATGAGCGGTCAAGCCTAAAAAACCAAACAATAATTCTTCTCGAACATATTCTCCATCTCCTTTAAAAAACTGTTCCCAAAAAGAATTTAAAGATGGCTCTTTTGTATCCTCTGCTATTTCATCAAGGTCTAAAACAGAAGAACTTGAGTTTTGAATCATTTTAATCATTTCTCCTACCTCAAACATTTGGGCATTAAATGAGTCTGATTTAATTTGAGCATTAAAAAACATATTTCTTTTAAGGCTGATTCAAAAATTGTAATAAAAAGGAAGTGACTTCTTCTTTGGTGTAACCCGAGCTTTTAATCGTTTTGATTAATATATTTTCTATGTATTTAAGATCATAAACACTGTTGTTTTCTTCCATTTTCAGCAAGCAAGAAAATAAAATTTGTTTATGGCCATGCATATCTCTTGAGTAAAATTCTTTCCAAAAGGGATCAAAACGGTGTTTTTCGAAATCTTTAGAGCGTTCTAAATTGACCGAAGGTTCATTTAAAACTTTAGAATCGGATATTAATTCTTTTAAAAACTTA
The DNA here is from genome assembly GCA_964390935.1 of uncultured bacterium. Classification (GTDB taxonomy): domain Bacteria; phylum Margulisbacteria; class CAYMKA01; order CAYMKA01; family CAYMKA01; genus CAYMKA01. Next base: position 22,990 of record CAYMKA010000005.1, on the reverse strand, counting down.
TCTTTAAAACTAACAAATTCTTCCGGTGAAAACTTTTTCATAAATGATTTGATATGGTTTGACCAGTTTTTCATAATTAGATCTCGAATAAATATCAGATAAATTTCAATTATTTTTATGGCATAATAACCGTCCCTTGATGACTAATAAACCAGAACTTTTAATGCCTGCCGGAGACCTAGAAAAGCTTAAGTACGCTTTTGCCTTTGGGGCAGACGCCGTATACGCCGGAGTCCCTTTGTTTTCGCTGCGTGCACGTGAAAATGACTTTGATATTGCTTCTATTAAAGAAGCCGTTGATTACGCTCATGGCATTGGCAAAAAGATTTATTTAACCTGCAACATCTATGCTCACAACAATAAAATTAAAGCTTTCATGAAAGCCATGGAGCAAATGGTGGCGCTTAAGCCCGATGCTTTTATTATGGCTGATCCGGGACTGATTTCTCTTGTTAAAGAAAAATGGCCAGAAACCGTAATTCATTTAAGTGTGCAAGCCAATAATACTAACTGGGCTCAAGTTAAGTTTTGGAAAAAGATTGGAATTGAACGTGTCATTTTGTCCCGCGAATTATCTTTAAAAGAAATTAAAGAAATTCATGAAAATTGTCCAGACATGGAACTTGAAACTTTTGTACACGGCGCCATCTGTATGGCTTATTCGGGACGATGTCTGCTTTCAAATTATTTTTCATGGCGCGATCCTAATCAGGGCACCTGCACTCACTCATGCCGCTGGGAATATGAAATTTACGAAAATATCACGCCCGAAGATGATGTGCTCACCACTTACAAACCTTTAGAAGGAGAATTTTTCTTAGAAGAAAAAAGTCGTCCTGGTGAAATGATGGAAATCGACGAAGACAGTTATGGTACTTACATCATGAATGCCAAAGATTTGTGTGCGATTGAATATTTGCCCCAATTAATTGATGCAGGTGTGATTAGCTTTAAAGTCGAAGGGCGTTCCAAAACTATTTACTACGCTTCGATTGTGGCTAAAGCTTACCGCGAAGCGATCGATTTATTAGCTGAAGGAAAAACTCCAGATTTAAAAAAATTAATGACTGAAATTGAAAGCACTGCCAATCGTGGTTTTATTCCAGGTTTCTTACCCGAAAATCCTAAACACAAAGGCGAAGATTACGAAAAAAATTACACCAAACAAACTCATTTGTTTGCAGCGGTGGTTCGTGAATTTAATCCGCAAACTATGATCGCGAAATTAGAAATTAAAAACCGTTTTGACCTGGGACAAGAATTAGAATTTGTCATGCCTGATCGCAATTTCAAAATGACAGTCACTGAATTGAAAAATGCCAAAGGGGAATTGGTCGACCATGCTCATGGCGGTGGTGAAGATTTATGGATTAAGCTTTCTGAACCAGTGAGTGAATATTGTGTGGCGCGTATGCCTTACTTTGAACCAGCGAAAATTGAGAAAAACTTAAAGAAACAAGTTGCTTAGCCGCCGGCACCGCGAAAAATTAACCTAAAACTTTTCAATAAATTAAGTCTTCCTCGCAATAACACTTGTTCATAAGCATTTCTTTGTGCCGATTCGACAATAGAGCCTGCATCGAGACCCTTTAAAATTTGTTTTTTCCCACCGAGAGATCTTACTTTGTCTTTTTTTTCAGATTCAACAATTTGCTCTGCCTTCTTTTCATTTTCAGCGAGCATTTGCTCTTGTTCAGCCTTTAATCTCGTAATTTCATTTTTATTTTGACGTGATAAAAAATCATTTTCAAAATCTAAAATTTTATTTTGAACAGGCATATTATTTTCTGCCATTAAATTAAAAAATTCGGTGTTTTCAAAACACATTTTGACGTAATCATTTAAAGGAATTTCTAAAAATTCAGCAATTTCATTTATTTTAGCTAGATGACGATTTAACACATAAAAAGCATATTCATAATGACCGTCTGGAATTTCAACCTCATAATCTCTGCCCTCACTTGAAATTTTAACGGCATAAAAAGACGGCAGAGTTTTTTGTTCTATATTCACTAGTTTGCCTAACAACATGCTATTTATCGTTTTATTTTTGGTTAGATTGCAGTTTTAGCCAATTTTCACAGCGCGCCCAAATATCGTCTCTGGCTACCCTAAAATGAGGCAATATTTCCGCTTCGCTTCCTTTATATTGATCTGGATCATCAATAGGCCAGTGGTCAGTTTTAACCTTTACCGGGAAAGCCGGACAAGACTCTTTAGCTGATCCGCACAAGGTAATCACTTCTATTATTGAAGAAAGTAAAACCTGTTTCTTATTGCCGTTGGAACCCACTAAAGTCAGTAGATCACTTTGCGTATCAATTTTTTCAATTTGCTTTGAAAATAAACCTTGAGCATTAATGCCTCTTTCACTCAAAACCTTAACCGACAAGGGATGAACCTGGGTGGCTTTTGTTCCTGCACTTAAAACTTCAAAACGATCACCAGCCAAATGCTGCAAAATGGCTTCAAACATTTGCGAACGGCAACGGTTAGCCGTGCATAAACGTAAAATGATTGGGCTGTGCATTCAAAGAGAATACTCTTTTTTGAGCTGCGACTCAAAGTAAACTTTTAGTAACAGCTCATCTTCTAGTTTAAATTCAGGGGTATTGATTTTAAACGCAGCCGATTTAATCTCAGAGGAAGCCTGCCAACCTTCCATAAGGCTTTCGTAAAGATCTGCACTGATATTCTCACGGCATTTCCAACGATCTAGCGCTCCTCTAAGATACTTTAACTGATGAATACAGTAGGCATTCATATCTGAAATTAAATATTCAAACTCGGTATGAAAAACAGGATCTTGCAGTGCTTCATTAAACAAGTTCAGTTTCAGGGCTTGTTTCATTAAATAATAAAAACCCAGTTCGCCTTTCATTTTTTCAGGATGATTAAAAAAATGATGCGCATGCATTAAGTCATGCAGAAAAAAGCTAAACAGGTCACGTCCTTCATGATTAAATTCAAAATCAAAAAGAATGCTGACATAACGGCGATGTGTTAATTGAATTTCTAACATTTGGTTAACGGTAGGTATTTTTTCAGTTAAAACTAGTTTCCAATGACCTTGAGCCCAATGCTCCATCGTTTCTTTAATAGCTAGTGGTAAACCGCGCCATAAAGTTTTATTTAAACCTATTTCACAAAATATTTTTAAATATTCAAAAGCCATTTGATAGTCAGTGAGTTCTTGATTGAGCCACTTTTGACGAAGTTCCAAAAGAACAGGCAAAATTTGGGGTTCTAATTTTTTCAACTGCTCGGGAGTAAAAATCGTTTTTCTAAACACGCTGGAGCGGGTCATGGGGGTAGCATACAATGAAGCCATGCCGATTAAATATGGACCATTAGGTGGCTCTCCACTCCAAGTTTCCAACATTTGCTTGGGCACGATGACTTTTGGAGAACCCAAAGCGGGTCAATTTATGCACGGGGTGGGCAGTCCTGAAAAAACTGCATTTGAAATTATGGACAGGGCTTATGAAAAAGGCATTAACTTCTGGGACACCGCTAATGTTTATGGTGAAGACGGTCTCTCCGAACGCATTATTGGAAACTGGTTTGAAAAAAATAAAAATAAGCGTAAAAAAATAATTTTAGCCACCAAATTTCGCTTCACCATGGGCTCAGGGCCTGATGACAAAGGCGCCTCACCAGCTGCCATCAAAAAAGCCATTGATGCCAGTTTGCAAAGATTAAAAATTGACTGCATTGATCTTTATCAAATTCATATGCAGGACATGAAAGTGCCTGAGGAACAAACGCTAGAAACGCTTAATGATTTAATCAAAGTTGGTAAAGTCAAAGAAATCGGTTGTTCAAATTATGCGGGCTATCGGCTGATGCATTCGTTATCCATTGCCAAAGCTCAAAAATTAAAACCTTATATTTCTCTGCAAGCCCAATACAGTTTGACCTGCCGGACAACCGAATTGGAATTAACTCCCATTCTAAGAGATAACCCTATCGATATGATTGCCTGGAGTCCGCTGATGGGTGGATTTCTTTCGGGCAAATATAAAAAAGAAGATAAAAAACCCAAACAATCCCGGCTCTCTTCATGGGGAAATGGTTTCTTGCACTGGGATCAAGAAAAAAACTGGAAAATTTTAAACACCCTCAAAGAAGTGGCGGCTGAACAAAATAAATCTTGTGCCGAAATTGCACTGGCCTGGTGTTTAACTAGACCCTTTATGCGCAGTGTCATTATTGGCGCCAGAACGGTTTCTCAGTTCGAAGAAAATATTAAAGCAGCAGAAGTAATATTATCTGAAGAACAAATTAAAAAATTAGATAAAGCCTCTGAGTTAGATTTGTTTTATCCCTATGAGTTTATTAAAAACGTAAACGGGAAATGGTAATAAAGAACTGATCAACTTGATATTGCTGACACAGGTTTTTCCAAATTTGCCGTAATTCAGCATGAGAACTCAAAACAAAAGCTTCATCAAATATTTTCTTTTTGCGTAATAAATCGCCAAACAAAGTCCGCTTCTCAAGGTTAGAAATGGGGCTAAAAAGAACACGGCTTCTAGAAAGAAATAAATAGTCTTTAAAAAATTTCATCACTTTTGTAAAAAGAGGATTATCCAGAGTTCTGAAGGGATAAAAAGTTCTGCCTGGAATAGATTCATAAAATTCTTTTACTCCTAGTTCTCTATGAAGCACCCTCATGGCTGCATCTAAATACTCACGAAAAGGCACTCCTCCCAATTCAAAGGGGTTGGGTGGTAGTTCTTTAAAAAGATATTTCAAATTTAAAGCAATGACCCCTGGATAAACTGCATGATTTTTAGTGTAGTACTCTCCCACCGTTCCTGATTCTTCATTATCTTTTAGAAAAATTTCTAATTTACCGAATTGATTAAAAGGGTGGTTTTGCTTTTGAAAGCGATCAAAAATAAGTCGCATGGCGGAAACAATTTTTTCTTCATTGTTAGTAATTTTAATAGAATGAACATGAATATTAAGATAAACAGTTAAAGTGGCCGGATCGTGCTCTGTCTCTTGCAGGAGATTTTTATATTTCAAAACATAACGATTAAAATGGGATGAAACATCGTGACTTTCTAAAATCCCAAATTTTTCAAATTCAAGAAAACGAGATTCAGCCACCGCTTTAAACAACATGGTAACAATCGTTAAAAATTTAAAAGAGAATCAAAAAAATTTAAAAACTAGCCCGCCTTGGGCTTATCGTGAGTTTCCACAAATTTTTTAATTTCTTCAATAGCCGCTAATATTTTTTTAGCTTTGCCGATACCAAACGAAAAGGGAAAACGGTCATTTTCGTCATTTTTAATCACAATCATTGGATTGCCTTTGAATTCAGATTGTTCCACGATCATAAAAACTCCTTTTTATTATTCGTCCGATTCTATATGAAAAAAATGTAAGAAACGATGAGCAATAGGCGCTAAAAGCAGAGCCACCGTCGAAAGAAAGACTATGCCACTGTATAGCGAATAAAAAGAAGCAAAAATTTTAGCAGAAGGAGAATGCAAAACATCGACAGGCCCCATGCCGGTCATAATCATCGAGGCATTAAGCAGTGAGTCCAGCCAAGAAAGTTTTGCCAGATAATGATATCCCGCAATACCCATCCCCAAAGAAAAAACAATAATGACGAGTGCAAACAAAACAAGCAAAAACATGCGGTTAATAAATTTAGCTCGAGACATCACTGGGTATTTAAAAGACCTTACCATGTGTTTAGCCTACCAAATTTTTTTTCTGATCCCGAGTTAATTTTTGAATAGCTTTTTCTCTTTTCATCGCTTCAGACTTAGATTCGAATTTTTCAGAATAAACCAATTTCAAAGGAGTTCGAGAACGCGTGTACTTAGCCCCTTTTTTGGCATTATGAGTTTTAAGACGTTTTTCTAAATCGTCGGTATAGCCAGTGTAAAAAGTTTGGTCCGCACACAATAAAATATAAACAAAATAATTTTTATTATTTTCCAATATTTTTGGCCACACACAAAGCGGCATAGTCACCTATGGCTTCTCCGACTTTAGATGCTTCGATTTGAGTTCTATTTTTAAAACTAGCAATTAAACTCTCTTGTACTTTTTTTCGGAGAGGTTCCAAAACTAAATCAGGTTGTCTCACAGCAATGGTTCCCAGGCTAATAACTTGGGGATCTAAAACATAAATTAAATTCACAATGCCCATCGCAGAATAATTCAGCCATTCTTCAAAAATATCTCCCGCCCTGGCATCACCAGCGCGCACGTCATCGCATAGTGCCTTAAAGTCTTTTAAATCGTAATGCACTGCTAAATTTTTACCGCCGGTATAGGCTTCAAAACTGCCAGGCACTCCATTAAGCCCTGCACGTCCGCCTGGAACTAGAGTCATAAAACCGACTTCCCCGGCACCCCCGCGATACCCGCTCCATAATTTTTTGTTGAGAATCAATCCAGCGCCCATGCCGGTCGAAAAAGTAAGATACAAAAGCGAATCGATTTTTTCTTGATAGCCATAATGCCATTCAGCCAGGGCAGCCGCATTGGCGTCATTTTCAAGATAAACAGTACATGACAGGTGATTTTTAAGCATCGCCACAATAGGTTCGTTGCCCCAGCCTTTTAAATTAGGTGGCGACAAAATAAAACCCTTTTTAATATCTACCGGACCGCAGGCGCTGATCCGGCGGCTTTTATTTCAGAGAGAGAAAAATCTTTTGAAACAGTTTGAGCGATATCATCAAATAATTTTTGAGCCGCAGGATAAAGATCGGCCTGAAAAACATACTTTTTGAGCAGTTGATCGGTGTCGCTCCAAACAGTCACTGCGATTTTAGTCCCGCCGATATCAACGCCTAAGTAGTGAGTCATTTTACGAATAATAAAGCAAAAGTACGTTAAAATAAATGAAATCAAATCTCCTTTATAACGATAACTAATGAACATGTTTATTCCTAAAACCGTCGCAACCCCAACCCCCTTTTCAATTAAACAACTCATCAAATTTGCCCGGGATGTCATTTTAGAAAAAGTAGCACTCGAGAACCCAAAAGGGTTTTATGATGAATTTCAAGGGCTGTACAATCTGACCCCCGCTCCCAGTCATTTAAAAAACGTTTCAGATCGAACAGACGAACAAAAACTAAGAGTCATTTATCAAGAGCGCCTCTTACATAAATTATTCGGCCGAGTCTTAGCCCTGAGAAATCACCCTGACAAAATACAAATTTTAGAATCGGGTCTAGGACTGATTATCTTAAAGTATTCACAAACTAAAGGACTTTCCCAGTACCGAAAAAATTTATTTAACGACATGGCTTTTCAAAATGTTTGGGAACAAATGTATGAACTTAAAAGAGTTTTAACTTACCGCAATTTACAAACTTTACAAATGATTGAATCAGAAATCGACAAACTCATTTTAATCAGCAGAATTCGAAAAAGATCTTCTTTGAAATCAAGTCATATTTTTGGCGATGGCACAAATGTTTTGGTTAGAGCCACCTATTATGCAAATAAGAAAAATGAATTAGACCAACAAGCCAAAGTCAAAAATCCTAAATTGGCCCGGGTTTCAAAAAATGATGCCTCCAGACAAGCTAACCATAAAGTGGTTGAGACTTTAAAAGACATTGAAACCATTCAAGAAATATTAAAAAAACTAACGGATCTGACTTTAAAAATAAAAAATGCCTCCACGACTAAAGAATTAATTATTCATCAATTGCATGTTTCTCAGATGATTTCGGTGCCGCTCCATTTAAGAGTCGTTCCCTTACTGGCCGGAGAAGATATTACCGTTGATAAACAAAATGCTCTGGAAGAAATTAATAAAAAATACCTGGCCACCGAATCAGCAAAAACGGCTTTGCAAAAAGCCGCCAAATTTTTGGGAGAAGCCGTCTCAGGAAAAGAGGACCAAAAAATACCTCAAAAAGCGGCTTACCGAATGATGGTCAAAGCATGTTACGCTCTGGCATTTCGTATTTATGAAATTCATCGCATTAATGGTTATCAGTTCTTAAGAAACCAGCTTTATTTTAAAAACAGGAACTTAGAAAAAAAATTAAACCATTTATATGATAAAACACTGCCTCAATTAAAAGATTTTATTTCAGAGCCGTTCAAGTTGAGCGACACAGCGACCTATTTAAAAATAACCGAAGAGGTTAAAGAGGTCATTCAATCTTGTTTTCAATATCAGACCAGCGACAATATCAAAGAAGATCATGCTGAAACCGTCACTCAGTTAAAAAGAATGTTAAATGGATTATGGTTTTTATATGATGCTCAAAGATTTAAAAAACTTGCAGAAATTTTAAAAAAATACTCAGCCGAATTAAAACTAAACGCGGTGGGTTTAAAAAATCACGTCGAAAATGGAGTTTTTTCAATTTCTATTTTAGAGCTCATGATCAACCGCAGTAGAGAACTTTTAGAAAGTGAAAATTTATTAGGGCATACCCGCATACAATTAGGCTCAATTTTAAAACTGTTATTAACCCTGAAAAGAAATAAATTATGGAAAAATACCAAAGCGATGAAAGCTTTAGGAGACTTTAAACTTAATGATCTAGACCAATACATCAAGAAGCACAAAAACACTTTAATTGATCTCCTTGTTCTGATCAGAAAGCGTAAACCCCAGCTTTACTAATAAAGTTCCTCAAGGGTGGGTATGGTATAGCCTATGATTTCTATGCTTCGAAAAAACGTTGCCTTTTCTTATCGACTTAAAGATTTGATGGAATCTGACCCTAAAGAAGTGGTCGATGTACGCAAATTACACGAAACCTGGGCCAGGTTTCCCCTCACCAAAAAAGAAAGGAAGTTTTTTGATCAAAAAATTCAACAATTGATTGATAAAGACCCTGTATTTTTTGAGTATTTTTTAGAAAATTTCAAATTACAAAATAAGCCCCAAAAGATATTTGAAATCATGGATGAATTTGCCAAGCTTGGAAAATTAAAAAATATTGGCAAAGACATTATGTATATTTATGGTTCAGCCCGAACCAATGAAAATAATAAACATGGCAAAGAATATCCTATTATTGAAGAAACCAAAGTGTTAGTGGCCTATTTGATTGATGAAATGAAAAAACGTGGCATCGACTTTGCGGTCGGCACCGGCGGCGGGCCAGGCCAAATGGAACACCCTCTTCTTGTCGCTGTCCAAAAAGCTATAACGGCCATAGGCATCAAAATTCAATTACCCTTCGAAGACCTATACAATAACTATGCTCAAATTCGAGTGCTGCTAAATAGATTTTTTACCCGTATCGCTCATTTTTATGATTCCAGCCGCTGGAACATTGCCACGCAGGGTGGCTTTGGTACCTTTCAAGAAATTTTTGGACTTTGGACGCTTTTAACACTTGGAAAAGTAAAAAATAAATCCATTATTATCTACAACAACTTAATTAACCCTAAAACCAATACTCGATTTTTTGACGGCTTTATGAATTGGCTTAAAAAAACGGTTTCAGAAGAGTATGGTTTTATCGATGCAAAAATGTTGAATTATTTAAAAGTCACCAAGACTAAAGAAGATGTTTTAGAGCAAATCCTCCAAACGCCCCCCCTCGAAACAGTTGCCGAGTCTACTTTGTGGACGCGTCAAAAACAATATTTACAAAAATATTTTAGAAAAAATAAAAAGTCTAACAACTTAAAAAACGATTTCATCAACCAACTCAAAGATTATGAAAAAAAAGACGGTCCTAAAAATAAAGGGCTAATTTATTCAATGGTCAGGCATCTGTCTCAAAACAAATCGATGGGGTTTATTTTTCATGCGCTGGCCGAATTTATGTACGGAAAAAACATGCTTAAAAATGAACCCGCTGCAGTCAGTATTATTGCTCCACGTGGAAACTTAACTCCCAAAAGCCGGGAAGTTTTAGAAAAATTAAAAAAACAAATTAACCGCATTGCAGCGCCACTGGCTTTTAATAATTATTCAGAATTTACACAGGAATTGATGGCCGAAATTGAAAATCATGAAGGCAATCAACTTCGCATTTTAAGCACCACGGCACCAGACTTGCTGGCTGAGCCAGCTCCTATCCGTAGAGTGTTAAACGGAATTTTTAAACGTCATGACATTAAAAAAACAGTGCTTATCGACAGTTCCAAAGCGATTGTCATCGCTCCCGGTGGTGTAGAAAACATTGATATGTTATTTGAACTACTCTGCTTAATCCAAACGAATAAAATCAAAGGCCAAAATATTCCTAAAATTATTTTGCTAGATAAAAATTTCTGGGGACCTTTGATGGATTATTTTCGCGAGATGCTCTTAGAAGAAAAAATGATCAGTGAAGGTGATCTTGATTTATTTAAACTAGTCGATGATTTATCTGAAGTCGTTTCTGATTTTTAAATATGCGAAAATGAATTCAGATTATGAAATGCTCTGAGCTAATTGCAGTTCTCGAAAAATGGTTTCCACCCCAATATGCTTGCGACTGGGATAAACAAATTGGCCTGCAACTCGGCAGCCGCAAACAAGAGGTTAATAAAGTTTTATTAAGCCTGGATGTAACCTCTCATGAAATTGATCTGGCCATTAAAAACAATTGTGACTTAATCATTGCCCATCATGCACTTTTTTTTAACCCAATTCAAAAAATTAATTTAAACAACCCTTTAGGTAAATGTTTAGAAAAATTAATTAAACATAATATTGGTGTTTATATTATTCACACTAATATGGACGCTGCCCCCGAATTAGGGCTAGGAGTTTTATATGCTCAAAAACTTGGATTAGATCCAACTAAATGTGAAGTGATTGAAGTGACCCACACTGAAACCTTTTACAAGTTAGCAGTTTTCGTGCCCGAAAAAAATTCTGAAGCTGTTTTTGACGCGTTAGCGCAGGCCGGAGCTGGCCATATCGGCAATTATTCTCACTGCAGCTTTCAAACGCCTGGCACCGGTACTTTTTTACCGGGAGAAAACACTAAGCCCCATATTGGTAACAAAGGAAAGTTAGAAAAAGTTTCTGAAATTAAAATTGAAACCTTAGTGAGTGAAAGCAATAAAAATGAAGTAATTAAAGCAATGCTCAAAGCTCATCCGTATGAAGAAGTCGCTTACGATTTATATCCTCTGACACATCCTTCTAAAAGGTATGGGGTGGGACTGGTTGGAACTCTTGATAAACCAAAAATAATTGCAGGTAAAAAAATTAAACGCATTGGTCTTGTCACCGGCTCTGGCGGATCATTTGTCGAAAAAGCTTATCGATTAGGAGCCGAAGCTTTTTATACTGGCGAAGCGAAATATCACGATCAAATTTTGGCGAAAGAGCTAGGCATTGAGCTTATTTGTGAAGGCCATAAGGAAACAGAAGAAATTTTTATTGAACCTTTAAAGAGAAAATTAAAAAGTTATTTTTCTGAGTTGTCTGTGGTTTCAGAATAATCAACTGGAATCAGAACATCCTTAAACCTTTTCATAAGTTTTTCTACATTGAGAGCAGACGAAAAATCTAACTCTTTCAAGTTTCTGACTTGTTGTAAAAGTGTCTTAACGGAATGTTTTTCGTCAGGCAGTTCATCAAAGTGATCAATAAAAAATTGAATGAGATCATCATAAGTTTTTTCATCTTTCATGATGATGAAAGGAAAAGAAATATTGGGCGACATCGTTTTAGCCTGTTCATATTGAATAGAAATATATTTAGACAAATGATTGTTTTGGGTAGCCTTTAATATCTCCGACAAATCCACTGCCAATAAACTATTCCCATAAAAATCAATGTTGGCATCCAATTTTAAGTTATGGCCAATAAAAACTGGCTTATTGCGATCAGCTTCTATCTGTTTTTTGGCAAACACATTAAACATTTTTTCTTTTTCTTGCCAAGATAACGCAATATTTTCAAGAGCTTTCACAAAATCTGCGACATAAATTCCATCATTTGATGCGCCAGTATAAAACCCATCCTCATTAATCCATTTGTGTGTTTTTAAAATATCAATAATTTTTTCAGCATATTGAGGCCAAGCACCAAAATCGTCGGATAATAAGGGGGACTCTCCAACGTAAGTGGACATAAAAAAAGGTTCAGTCAATAAATTACGGTTGCCAATATAAACTCCAACTCTTTTTGAAAATATTTTAGAGATTCTTTTTACAGAACCAATAACATTATAAGAACCAATTTTTATTTCTGACTGATCATATGCCCTTAAAAAACGCATATGAGTGATTTGATTTTGTTTCCCAATGGTAAAACTACGCAGAGGGGGATTATCTTCTTTTTCACCATAAAAAATAACTTTAGACAAAATATTGTTTTCATCAATAATGACACTGTCATCGAAAAATAAAACTTCATTTAAATGTGTCTCATCTTTAATTTGCACCTGATCTCCGGCAATTTCAACTTTATCCAGAACAACGTTTGCGCCAATGACTACCCCAGCCCCATTGATGACCACTCCATTTTTAATTTTTGTTCCGGCACCAATGCGAGTTCCTTTTAATATTTTAGGAATACGTGTCAACTCTTTTTGATCTAATACTTTTTTGTCCAATAACTTCTCAATTTCATTTCGCTTCCATCCACCGATTGAAAAATCTTGAGTAAACGCCTCATACAATAATTCTTGGGGAGAATAATATGCACTTGTCCGCAACACTTTTAAAGCAGGCATATAAAATCCATTCGCGCTGAGCATGGTCTTTACATCATCAAAACCTTTTTCAAAATAATCCATAAAAGGATCTTGCTCATGCTCAAGCGTATGCAAATCCTCTCGATTCATTTTTTCTAATTTTTCAGCCAGTTTAGGAAATTCTTGTCTCAACCGCTTAATGCCTTCATACCAATAATTTTTAATGCGGTTGTATTCATCTTTTTCAACGGTTAAACCCATAAGACCCAAAATCAAACACTGGGTCATTTTTTGTTCAGGAAACAAATGCTCTAAAAGCTCTTCAAAGGTTTTAAAAGATTTTCCTTCGATTTCGACCGCATCGACGGCCAAATCGTATTTAGCCAAAAAATGGCTGGCTTGAACCAACAGTGCTTCATAAGCTTTTTCATCTTTATTAATCAGAAACTGCTGAAACAAATCAAAGTATTTTTTAAGCAAATCAATAAAAAGCTGGGGATCTAACTCAATCACTTCGGAGTAACGAGAAGCTTTGACGATTTTACGAATAGTGCTTTGCAGCGTCTGAATATCCCCTTGAGATTCTGCGATCGCTTTATAGAGTAATATCGCCATTACTCATTAATCGTTCTTTTTTCTGCCCTCTTTCAAAAATATTTAAAAGTGAGAAAAAAGAGGGGTTTAGACGATAAATACTAAGATGTATCAAAAAGCCATCGCAATTGGCCGCACCCCCGAGTTAAGCCTGCGCGTCAGTGCGGGAGTCCTTAATCGAGTCGAAATGCCTCACCCCGAGACAGGCCAAACTCTTATTGTTTTAGAGAGAAATTTGATAGCCCGTTTAAATAAAAATCAAGAGTTCGAACCCAATTGGCACTTACAGCCTTTAGGCGGATCCAGCCGTTTAAATCGACCCAACAAACTTTTAGAAATTATCAAAAAATTTAATTTTGAAAATAGCTGGGCCAAAGAAAATCAGGATTTTCGATTATATATTCGTCCCGAGGACCTGGCGAAAGTGGTTGAATTTACCGAATATCATTTTGAACACAAAGAAACCGAGGTCATTCGACTCAATGCGAAACATGAATTTTATGAAGAACTGCTCGAATGCTTGGGCATTTATCAAAAAGAACATCGCACCCTGCAACAACTTATTGAACAAACTTCAAACATTTTTAATTTATCTGAAGAAGGTTTAGAACAAGCCATTGTCTTTGAGCCTTTCGACCGCAAAAAATTTAATGATCTGGAGCATCTGCGCCATCAGCATCCTAAAACCGTTCATCGCATCTTTAATCACATTCATCGGATTAAGATTAAATCTGAAAATATTGCACACGAATTAATAAACATCGGAGAAGAGTTAACCGATTCAGTCATTGAAGAAGCGGTCGCTCTTAAAAAAAGTCGTTGGCGACATCTTCATGATCAAGATTCTCGAACTCAAGCTTCAGGATTATTGATCACTCCCCTGACAAAACTTTTAGAACATTATCAAAAACATCCCAAGAAAGAACGAGGCATTTTTACTCATTACGAAAATTATCGAATGACTGAAAGCGTTGCTCAAATTTTAGAAAAAGATTTAGAACCCTAAAAATTTCCCAAATCTAAAAACCAATAACGCCGCCAGATAGGCAAAACCGGTTTGATAAACCAGCATAAACAGCGGCCATTTCCAAGCATTAAGTTCTCGTCTGACCACTGCCAAGGTCGATAAACACTGCATGGCATAGACATAAAAAATTAATATGGTCACTCCCGTAAGAGGAGTCATTGCATTTTTTAATTGATCAATGAGCAGAGTTGATGTGCTGCCCGTCTGATTACCGACTGCATAAATAATCGAAAGGGTCGTCACAAACACTTCCCGGGCCGGCAGAGAAGACAAAATCGCAATTCCGATCTTCCAATCAAAACCCAGCGGGGCAATCAGAGGTTCAATCACGTGACCCATGCGGCCCAAAAAACTATATTCCAGCGCCGCAATTCCTGTTAACTCGGTGTGTTTAGGATAATAAGAAAGTATCCATAACAGCACTGCAAAAATAAAAATAATGGTTCCCGCTTGCTGCACAAAAGCATAGCTGCGCTCCCACAAAGACAGCCACACATTTTTAAAGTTAGGCCACTTATAAGCAGGCAATTCCATCAAAAAATGGTTTCCGCCGCCCTTTAAAAAAGTTTTTCTAAATAAAAATGAAACAAGATATGCTCCAAGCATTCCCATAAAAAACAAAAGCCACATCGTAAAACCCTGCCAGGCTTTAGGAATAAAAGCGGCAATAAGCACTGAATAAATGGGCAGTCGCGCAGAGCAGCTCATCCAGGGGGCAATCAAAATAGTGGCCAGACGATCTTTAGGATTTTGAATGGTGCGAGTCGACATAATCCCTGGAATAGCACAAGCAAAAGAACTTAAAAGCGGAATAAAAGAACGTCCCGTCAAACCAACCGTTGCCATGATGCGATCCAGAATAAAAGCGGCACGGGCCAAATAACCTGAATCTTCCAAGATCACAATAAAGAAAAATAAAATAAGAATTTGAGGCAGAAAAACTAAAACAGAACCCACGCCTCCGATGACTCCATCCACGATTAAACTTTGAAAATCTCCGGGGGGGATTACTCCTGTGGCCACCTGCCCTAACCATACAAAAAAAGAATCCACTAACTGCATAGGCAGCTGCGCCCAGGTAAAAATCGATTGAAAAACAAAATACATAATGCCTGCAAAGAAAAATAATCCGCCCACTGGATGAATTAATAGCCGGTCGACTCTTTCTGAAAAACGCTGAGCTTTCGACTTGCCTCGCATTACAAATTTTTTACATAAGCCATAAATCATTTGATAACGCAGCTGCGCATCAAGTGTAATCCAGTGTGGGTTTTTTAATTCGATTAATTTTCGCTGCTCTCCAATAAGCTCATATAAATTTTGATCTTGATCCAACCCCAAAAGCTTTAAGTAATCATCATTAATTAACATCTGCACAAAATCAAAGTGATTTAATTTAAAGTTAAATGACTGCAAATGGGTCTGGAGTTTTTTTTCTGCTGTATTAAATTCGGCCGGCAACTGTAAAACCGGCATGGCGCAAATTAAAGGATTTTTTTTAAACTGAATAATAGCTTGTTTAAGTTCGGCAATGCCCTTTTGTCGATTGGCTACACAAGGCACCACTGGTGCTCCTAAAACTTTTTGGGCTTCCTCGATATTGATTTGAATCCCTTGCGACTCAGCCACATCCATTTGGTTTAAAACAAAAATCATCGGCAAGTCTTGCTCAGCGACCTGAGTGGCCAAAAATAAATGCCGCTCTAAATGACTGGCATCTAAAATCATAAGCACCAAATCAATTTTGGGGACTCCGGCTACTTTGCCCGTTAAAACATCATGGACAACTTTTTCATCAAGTGAGTGGGGACTTAAGCTGTACGTCCCCGGCAAATCAATCAAGCGGATCGATTGATCGCCGATTTTAATTTCGCCTTCTTTGCGTTCTACAGTCACCCCGGGATAGTTGGCTACTTTTTGATTAAGACCTGTCAGAACATTAAAGAGTGTGGTTTTCCCTGTATTGGGATTACCAATTAACGCTATATTATAGAAGGAAGATTCGGGCGGCATCTTTTTTCCTTATTCCCAGCACGGTATCATGCACCAAAATTCGTACGGGGTCTCCAAACGGCGCATAACCCAAGAGTTTTATTTTTTGGCCAATCGTTACACCCAGCTGACTGAGGCGCAACGCAAACTCGTGATCAGGGGCAATGCCATTGATTTCAGCTTCTTCATTAACTTTGAGATCCATAATCGATTTCACAATAAGGTATTCTATTCTTGTTGAGAATTAGTTGCAATAAACCAAACCTATTTCTTCTGACAGTCTTTACAGAGCCCTCTAATTTCGTGTTTATGGCTAATCATTTTAAAGCCGTGTTTTTTAGCAATTTGATCTTGGGCTTTTTCAATGACAGGTTCAATAAACTCCACAATTTTGCCGCAACTGATACAAATAAGATGTTCATGGTGATCTCGTTTAAAGTTACTTTCATATAAAGAACTGCCGTGGGGCATGGCTAGTTCAGTCGCTAGCTCACTGGCCACTAAAAGTTTTAAAGTCCGGTAAACAGTCGCTAAATTTACTGATTCATCTTTTTGTTTGGTGCGCATAAACAAGTCTTCAGCTGAAAGATGATCTCCACTAGAAAAAAACTCTCTCAAAATAAGATCACGCTGTGGGGTTACCCGGCCGCCTTCTCTACGAACAAAGTCGTGAAATATCTCAATCGCCTGATTAATTAATGTTTCGGCAGCGTGGGTCATAGCTAAATACTATCAACATTTTGTACAATAAACTCCGTAATTTTTTTTCAGGAGGATGATTATGACAACAGCTCAAAAACTAGAGTTTAAAACCGAGGTGCAAGAACTGTTACACCTCATGATTCATTCGCTTTATTCAAATAAGGAGATTTTCTTAAGGGAACTTATTTCGAACGCTTCAGATGCCATTGATAAATTACGTTTTTTAGCACTGACAGACAAAAATCTTGCGCCTTTTGCAAAAGATTTTCAAATTTTTCTTAGTTTTGATGAGAAGAAAAAAACCTTAACCATCCGTGATAACGGAATTGGGATGACTAAAGCCGAAGTAATTGAAAATATCGGTACCATTGCTAAATCGGGCACCAAACAATTTATTGAGCAAATAAAAAAAGCCCAGGATCAAACACAACTCATCGGCCAATTTGGAGTCGGTTTTTACTCGGCCTTTATGGTTGCCGACAAAGTGACTTTAGTAACCAAAAAAGCTGGCACCACCGCCGCCATCCAATGGGAATCAGAAGGCAGTGGCTACACAAAAGAAGAAACATCCAAAGAATCACACGGAACCGAGATTACCCTCCATCTAAAAAAAGAAAATGAAGACTTAGCTTCCGAATGGCGTTTAAAAGAAATTGTAAAGAAATATTCAGATTTCATTGAACATCCTGTTCAAATGAATGTCGAAATCGACGAGTATCCTCAAAAAGAGGGAAAACCAGACTATGAAGCCAAGCCAACCAAGAAGATTGAATTACAAACTTTAAATTCACGCAAAGCCATTTGGCTAAAAGATAAAAAAGAAATAACAGCCGAGGAATATAAAGAATTTTATAAACATGTGTCTCACGACTGGAATGATCCGCTCGAAACCATTCATTTCTCTGCCGAAGGGAAATTAGAGTTTAAAGCTCTGCTCTTTTTGCCAGGCAAGGCCCCTCATGATTTATTTTGGCCAGAAGCCAAACGTGGTATCCAACTTTTTGTAAAAAAAGTTTTTATTATGGATGACTGCAAAAAATTAATCCCTGATTATCTTCGTTTTGTGAAAGGCGTTGTGGACAGCAGTGACTTGCCTTTAAACGTTTCTCGTGAAATTTTGCAGGAAGATGTCATTTTAGAGAAAATAAAAGGCAACTTAACTAAAAAGATTTTAGGAACGCTTAAAACTCTAAAAGAAAAAGATTTCCCCAAATACTTAAATTTCTGGAAAGAGTTTGGCAAAGTGTTTAAAGAAGGCAGCCACTCTGACTTTGAAAACAGAAATGACCTTCAAGACCTATATCTTTTCGAATCGACCCAAACGAAAGCGGGAGAATTCACATCCCTTAAAGACTATGTATCGCGCATGCCCAAAGATCAAAAAGAAATTTATTATATGTCTGGAGAAAGTCGTAAACTTTTAGAAAATTCTCCGCACCTCGAAGCTTTCAAAAAGAAAAACTATGAAGTCTTTTTTCTGACTGACCCCATTGACGAATGGGTCACACAATCTTTAAACGAATACGACAAAAAACCATTGAAGTCAGCTAACAAAGGCCAGGTGGATCTGCAAACCGATGCTGAAAAAAAGGACTCTGAAAAAATAAAAGAAGAACAAACGAAAAAACTCGGATCTTTACTTGAATTTATTAAGGCTCAATTTCCCGAAAAAATCAAAGAAGTGCGTCTCTCCAACCGCCTCACGGACAGTCCTGTCTGTTTAGTGGTCGAAGAACATGAAATGGGTTCTCATATGGAAAAACTCTTTAAACAGATGGGCCAAGAAGCGCCCAAAACCCTTCGAATCATGGAACTTAATGGCAGCCACCCTATTGTGTCTAAAATGCAGGGGCTTTATGAACAAAATAAGCAAAACCCTAAACTTAAGGATTATGCGACCTTATTACTGGACCAAGCCCTCTTAGCCGAAGGCTCCCCCATTGAAGATATTGCCGGTTTTACCAAAAGACTTAATGAGCTTTTAATCAAAGACCTGGGCTAACCGTAAGGTATACCAAAATTGATTTTTGGTATACCATACCGGTCCCATGTTGTTCCAAAAAGACCAAAACCGTCAAAAAATTATTTCTGCCGCAGGCGAACTTTTTTACCACTTTGGAGTGCACAAAACCAATATGGAGGATGTCGCCAAAAAAGCCGGGGTGACTAAACGCACGGTTTACCAACACTTTCAAAACAAAGAAGTGCTGGTGGAAATGGTCATGGCAGAAACTTCAAAACATTTCAGTGATCAATTAAATCAAAAATTAAATGCCAAAATCTCGAGCACAGAACTGATTATCGATTTTTTGAAGCGGGCCTTCGAAAAATGCGACGAAGATCATGGTTTGCCCACTGAAGAAATTAAAAAAATGCAGTATGAAACAGCGATCCGCTATTTTTATCCGTATTTACAAAAAGTGATCGAACGAGGAGTAAAAAGTAAAGAATTTAAATCAAAAAACCCTCAAATGCATGCCGAATTAATTTGGCAGTTAATTGGCACCGTTTTTCATTTAACTGAGTGCCCAGAAAAAAATACTGTCAAAAATTTAAATCAATATAAAAAGTTTTTATTAAGTGAAGTCCCTAGAATTTTAAAAAGTTAAAAAGAAAGCAGGTTTTAGATTATGAAAAAATTTTTAGGAGTTTTAACAATCCTTTTGTTATCTCATTCAATCGTATCGGCAGAAACCATGGACTTAGGCCAATTGTTAACGCAGGCTGAAAACAATAATCCAGGTATCATTCAGTTAAAACAACAAATTGAAAATTTAAAATCTCAGTCCGAGGCCCTTTATGGCATTTACGACACCCGTCTCAACTTTAATGCAGGGGTAAACGTGCAAAAAAATCAGGTCACCGGATTTGAACCAGAGAGCTTAACTGGTTTTTCAACTGGCCTGGGATGGAATAAAAAATTAGAAAACGGAATACAATTAGGATTCACTGGAGATTTGGGATATCAAAATTCAAAATATACTGCAGCCTTGGCTGCTTTTGGTCTCCCTTCCGACTTAGCCACTTCTAAAATTGGAGCTAACTTCTCAATGCCTCTGGCACAAAACAGCGGCGGAATCATAGATCGATTAATAATCGAAAGTGCTTTAAATCAAATTAATCAACAAAAAATGAGTTTAGAACAAAAATTGCGAGATGAGAGATATAACCTTTACTATGCTTATTTACAAACTCAACTGACTTCACGTTTGATAAAGCTAAGAAAAGAGACACTGGATCGCAATAAAGAATATGAGGCCATTGCGAAGAGAAAGCGCCTGACTGGCTATATTCAAGACGCAGAATTTGCACAGGCGCAATTGGCTGTGATATCAGCAGAAAAAGATTATTTAGAAATCAAAGAACAGTTTCGTAACACACTTCTTGAAATGAAAAGAGTTTGCGGATTAGAACCAGATTTTTCTTTAGAAATTAAAGAAGATTCAATTGATATTTTACCTAAAGTGGATGACTACGAGAAATCACAACAAAAACTACTTGCTGGAGATTTGATGCAGCAAAGTCTTTCATTAAATGTTTTAGTGAGTATGCAAAAAATTGAATCTGCCGAAAATGCTCTGCAGGCCCAATGGAATCTTCAAGGCACACTGAGCTTTACCGGTAAAAAAGCGGACCCCTTAGGAAGTATTGGAGAAATCACTGGTTTTTACCCCACTATTTTTGTGGGAATTCAATCTGATTTAATTGGAGCGACTTCAAAAGAAAAGAGCGAAGCAGAATTAGCTCAATTAAACAAAAAAATTGCTGAAAACAATTTAACCTATTATCAAAATCAGCTAAAACACCGCTTTAAAAAATCTTTTGACCAATATCAATTTACAAAAAAAATGATGGAAGTTAACGAGAAACTATTAAGCAAATATAGGGACTATGTTAAAAGTCTTCAACGTGATTACGCTTTAGGAAAAGTGGATGGATTTCAGATTAACCAGGCTGAAAATGCTTACGTTTTGGCAGAACTGGGAGCAATACAAAATACAAGCCAAATGATCTTACATTTATTGAATGTTCAATATTTATTAGGTGAAATTTAAAAATTAAGAACTAAGAGAAAGGATTATTGAATGTCTAATTTAATTAAATTTTTTATTAATCGACCTCTGGTCACAAATCTAATCACCGCTTTCATTTTTTTAGCCGGGCTTTTGACTCTTCCTCAAATGTTAGTGGAAAACTTTCCCAATGTTTCATTTGATGCAGTCGTTGTTAGCACGGTTTATCCCGGTGCTTCAGCTGGCGATGTTGAAACCCAGGTCACAAACAAATTAGAAAAAGCACTCGATGGACTTTCAGGATTCAAAGAATATCGTTCTGTTTCTGTAGAAAGTTTATCCACTATTTTCATCGAACTTTCAGCTGATTTATCAGAGAAAGAAAAAAGAAAAACAATTGAAAAAATTAAAACCAATATCGATCGTGTGGCCGATTTACCTGCCGATGCAAAAGAACCGGAAACCATTGAAATGGATTTCAACTTACCTATCTATTATTTAGCCGTCACACATCCTCAAAATGATGAAAAAAAATTGAGGCAAGCTGCAGACATTTTAGAAAAACGAATCAAGCAAGTTTATGGAGTTTCTGATGTTATTAAATATGGCTATCGTGACCAGGAAGTCATTGTTGAAATTGACCCCGCTCGAGCAAGAGCGAGTTCGATTACTCTCGGACAGGTTATTATGGGAATTCGCAATAACCACTTAAATTTACCGGCTGGTGATTTTAGAGGAAAAGACAAAAGTGCCTGGGTTCGTGCTATTGGGGAAGCCACACAACCGAAAGATTTTGATTTACAAGTCATCAGATCAAACTTTGATGGCTCTGCCGTAAGAATTGGCAATATTGGCTCAACAAGATTGGGATATGAAAAACAAGACGCGATCTATCAACTTGATGGGAAACCTGCCATTTTATTGTCAGTGGTTCGCAACGAACACGGTGACACTATAAAAATTTCTAAAAAATTAAAAACATTAATAGAAGCCTTTAATGCAGAGCAAAAAGATACTCAAATTAAAGCTGTCATTTATAACGACTTCAGTCGATATGTTAAAAACAGAATCAACGTTCTTTCGGGAAATGCGTGGATGGGTTTTATTTTGGTTTTAATTGTTCTTATTTTGTTTTTTGATCGCTGGACATCTCTTTTTATTGCGATGGGTATTCCCGTTGCACTTTGTATCACGATTATTGTTATGAAATTTCTAGGAGTCAGTTTTAATGCGATTTCTCTGATGGGCTTTTTAATTGTGATTGGGATGTTAGTCGATGACGGGGTTTCTATTAGTGAAAATATTTATAGACACTTAGAAATGGGAAAAAATCATGTGGAAGCCGCTGTAGATGGTCTTAAAGAAGTTGCAGCACCGGTCATGCTTAGTATCGCTACGACTGTGATTGCTTTTTTACCACTCGCCATGATGAGTGGGATCATTGGAAAAATAGTAAAGTACGCTCCTCTTATTGTGATTATTGCCTTGGCTGCTTCTATCGTGGAAGCTTTTTTCCTCTTACCTTCGCATATTGTTGAAATTCAAAAAAGAAAGAAAAATTTTAAAGAAAAAGATTTTTTAATTAAACCATTGCGTGAAAGATACACTAACAGCTTGAAGTGGATTTTGAATCGTAAATACTTAGCCTTGGGTTTTGTGGCATTATTTTTTATCTTTTCTATTTTTATGGCCGGAAAAGCCATACGCTTTGTATTTATTCCAGAAGATATAGGTGAAGCCTTTTATATTGAAACAGAGGCTGTGCCAGGCACGACTTTGGAACAAAATAAAAAATATTTAGACGAAATTGAGAAAAAGATTTACACCTATCCAAAAGACACCATTAAAAATGTGGTCACAAGCATTGGTGCCGCTGGGTTAAATAACCGCGATGATGTTTTAAAAACAGGAAAAAATTTAGGACAAATCATTGTTTATTTACATCCTGGCAACGTTAGAAGCAAAAAAGAATCAGACATGATGGAAGAACTTAATCAGTATTTGTTAAAGAAACCTCAATTCAAAAAAATTGCGATCACCCCCGAATCAAATGGTCCCCCGAC
>CAYMKA010000004.1:4092-27393 GCA_964390935.1 uncultured bacterium | reverse complement strand
TGAAGGCGGACGTACTGTTGGTGCCGGTGTTGTGGGTCAAATCATCGCGTAAAAGTTTTTAATTAATTTAGAAACAAGAAAGCCCTGCAGCAATGCGGGGCTTTTTATTTTAAGTCTATTTTTTTGTGATGGTCTTCTTGATTTTTTATGTAATCAAAAATCGTTGAAAAAGAGTTTTTATCGACTGTAAAAGCAGCGAACCCATTTTGCCAACGAAGTTCTTTAATTTTAAATGATGAATATCCTTTAATGATTTTAAAAATTTCAGATAATGAATATTTTGGCGGAATTGAGATAAGAATGTGAATATGATCTAGGTATCCGTTTAAGATATGAACTATAAAGCCAAGCTCAAGGGCTTTCTCATTAATAACATGCCTTAGCTCTGTTAGCATTTTGTCATTGATAATTTTTTGACGATATTTTGTTGAAAAAACCAAATGATAATTGAGATGTTGATAATTGTGTCTATGTTTTAGCAAGCCTTCTCCTTAGACAGGGGTTTAAACCCCTGTCTAAGGAGAAAATGCATTATCTTTGCCAAACTGAATTTTTCTGTCTAATTCTTCCAATAGGGCGAGAAATGCACTTTCTGATCAATTTTAATGCGGCCTTTGAAACCGTCTTCTAAACGATGCCAATAATTAATATCGGCTTCACCGTATTTCCAGCATAAATAAACAATTTCTCCGTTAACTACAGATGGAAAATCGACTAAACCGGTTTCGATGCCTTTGCACTGACAACCCAGTTCTTCTAAATCATCGAGTATTTTATTAACAGTGATTGCCAGTTCTGCTATTTTTTCTCCATCTTTCTCTTGATCTAATTTTTTAATTTGAGTCATTAATTTTTTGCCCTTAGCCATAAGACTTTCGACAGCAGGCAATAGCTTTTGAGCTTCAGGAAGTGAAAATAATTTCAAAAGTTTAAGCGGTGTTTCGTTTTCATTTATCGGTTGTTTTTGGGGTTCTTTTTTAGCCATGGAGGGATTATATAACTCAATTTATAATCGCCAAATGGAACTGCGAAACTGTTTAAAAGATTTACAGCCCTACATTCCGGGAAAAGCCGTTCCGGGAGCGATAAAGCTGGCTTCTAACGAAAACCCTTTAGGAGCTTCTCCTCATGCTTTAAAAATCATTAAAAAGAACATCGATACGATTTCTATTTATCCCGATTACGAAAACTTTGATTTGAGAGAGAAACTGGCAAAGCACTATAAATTAGATAAACATCAGTTTATCTTAGGAAACGGCTCGGACGAAGTGCTGCGTTTTATTGCGGCAGCTTATGTGAATCCTGGCGATGAAGTTTTAATTTCGGAAGTTACTTTTAGTGAATATGTGTTTTCGACTACTCTGTTTGATGGCCGTCAAATTATGATTCCGACTAAAAATTTGGCTTATGACTTGGATGCCTTTTTAAAAGCCATTACGGCTAAAACCAAAATTATTTATTTGTGTTCTCCTAATAATCCAACCGGCTTAATTATTGAAAAAAGTAAACTGTATCAATTTTTAAAGCAGGTTCCCAAGCACATTTTGGTCGTGATTGATGAGGCTTATTATGAATATGCCATGGATAGTGCGGATTACCATGATTCGCTTCCTTGGATTGAAGAATTTAAAAATATTATTGTGCTGCGAACATTTTCTAAAATTTATGGTTTGGCTGGTCTGCGTATTGGTTATGGCATTGCCACCCGTAAAATTATTGATGATCTGCAAAAAACTCGTGAACCATTTAATGTAAATTTAATTGCTCAGATGGCGGCTTATGCGGCAATTGAAGACTATGCTTTTGTGAAAAAAAGTAAAACTTTAAATGCCAAAGGCAAAAAAGAATTTTATAAAGCCTTGGATGAAATGAAATTAGAATATTTAAAAACCGAAGGAAACTTCATTTATATTGAAACCGGTCGTGATGCCAAAGAACTGTTTAAACAAATTGTCGAAATGGGCGTAACCATTCGTCCACTGACTTCATTTAAAAAACCAACTGCGATTCGTATTACGATTGGCACCCCGGCTCAAAATAAAAAAATATTGGGTATTTTGAAAAAACTATTAAATAAATGAGTACCGAAACCACAGAATTAAAATATACGGCTCTTTTCCCACAACACGAGGCTCTGGGAGCGAAGATAGTGCCCTTCGGTGGGTATGCGATGCCAGTCAGTTATCCCACTGGTCAAATTGCAGAGCACAATGCGGTGCGCACAAGCGTTGGCATGTTTGATGTCGGTCATATGGGAGTTTTACAGCTCGATCCTAATGATTTAAAAGAAGATGTTTTGATGGTTCCTCATGAAGAGATGCCGACTTATCGTATTCGCTACAACCGTTTAATTAATGATCAAGATGGGGTGGTGGATGATATTTTGGTTTATCGCGATCCCGAAGGTTTGTTTTTGGTCGTTAATGCTTCTAATAGAGAAAAAGTAAAAAACTTTTTCGACTCAAAAAAAATTCCTTTTGATGAATTACCTTATCAATTATTAGCGCTGCAAGGGCCTAAAGCTAAAGAAGTATTGCAGACATTTTGTAATATCGATTTAAATCAAATTAAATATTATCACTATCAATATGGTTCCTTAAAAGTAGGGGGACAAGATATTTTTGTGTTGTTATCTCGTACTGGTTATACCGGCGAAGATGGTTTTGAAATCTTTTTAAAACCGGGCCAAATCGGTGACGTCTGGAAAAAGTTATTAGAACTTAAAGTGGTTCCATGTGGTTTAGGTGCTCGTGATACTTTGCGTATTGAAGCGGGCATGCCTTTATATGGACACGAATTAAAAGATGATTGGACGAGTGCTAAAAGTAACGAAATTAAAGGCGTTGTGTTTGATTCTAAAATTATTCCCCGAGAAGGTTTCCCTGTTTTTAAAGTAGGGGGATCTCAAATTGGCATTGTTACCAGCGGGACCTATTCGCCGACACTCGAAAAACCGATTGCGATCGTTTGGTTAAGCGAGGCGGCCGATAAAGTGGAAGTGGAAGTGCGCGGTAAAAAAGTGACCGGCACCGTTCAAAAATTACCGTTTTATAAAAGACCCAAAATATAAATAAGTGCTAAAACCGGTCGGTTGATGGAGCCGACACTTGAGGTTATATTTGGTCCTCAATATATAAATAAGACTACTAAGGGAGCAGACATGTCAGAGATACCTTCAGACTTAAAATACACCAAAGAGCACGAATGGGTCAAAATTAAGGGCGATACCGCTTTAATTGGGATTACCGATTTTGCACAGTCTGAACTGGGCGATATTGTGTATGTGGAAATGCCCGAAATCGACTCTGAAATTGAACAAATGAGCGAATTTGGCGTGGTGGAGTCTGTAAAAACAGTTTCTAACCTTTATTCTCCTGTGACAGGAATTGTTAAAAAGATTAATAAAAAATTAGCTGACAATCCTGATTTAGTAAATTCAGATCCTTACGGCGACGGCTGGATGATCGAAGTGAAATGCGCTGACATGAACGAATTAGATGATTTGCTTTCTGCTGAAGAATACGAAGAAATTGTCAGCAAGTAAAAGAAGCACATAAAAATGGCATACCTGCCGCATACTTCTCAAGATAACGAACAAATGCTCAAAACTATTGGGGTGAAGAGCTTTGCCGAAATCATCGCAGATGTTCCACAGGCGATTCAAAAAAAAGCTGACTTCACCGTTCCAAAATTAACAGAGCCTGAATTAATCAGAAGAGCTTCGGAGCTGGCCTTAAAAAATATATCAACCTCTCAGGTGAAGAGTTATTTAGGGGCGGGCAGTTATGAACATTTTATTCCGAGTGTGGTAAACGCTTTGGCATCCCGCGGTGAATTTATGACTTCATACACTCCGTATCAACCAGAGGTCAGTCAGGGAACGTTGCGTGTCATTTATGAATTTCAATCTTTAATTTGTGAATTAACCAATATGGAAATTGCTAACGCGTCGCTTTACGACGGGGCTTCTGCTGCCGGGGAAGCGGCTATCTTGGCGACCAGCCATACTGGCAAAAATAAAATTTTAATTCATAGTGCAGTACATCCCGAATATCAAAAAGTCATTCAAACGTATTGTCATACTCGTAATATTCAAACCGAAGTGTTTGAAACACTCAGTAATCTCGATGGAGTCGCTGGAGTGATTGTTCAAAACCCTAATTTCTATGGAGAAATTGTGAGTCTTGAAGATTTGGTTTCGAAAACTCATGCTGCAGGGGCGCTTTTTATTCAAATTTTTAATCCCATTGCTCTTGGAATTTGTAAAACTCCTGGAAACATCAATGCTGATATAGCAGTGGCTGAAGGGCAGTCGCTTGGTATTCCTCATGAATGGGGTGGTCCTTACGTTGGACTGTTTGCCTGTAAAGATGAATTTAAACGTTTAATCCCTGGCCGTGTAGTTGGTAAAACGGTTGATCGCAGCGGTAAGCCTGCTTATGTTTTGACCTTACAAACTCGCGAGCAACATATTCGCCGTGAGAAAGCGACATCAAATATTTGTACTAACCAAGGTTTAATGGCGTTGCGTGCCACGCTTTATATGTCTACTTTGGGTAAGCAAGGTTTAGTCGAAGTAGCCGAACACTGTTTTTCAAAGACCGAATATTTAAAAAATGAACTTTCTAAAATAAAAGATCTTAAAATCGAAAATAAAAATACTTTTCATGAGTTTGTGATTACGCTTCCTATAGAGGCTAAACAATTTATTAATGAAATGTTGGCTGAGAAAATTTTTGCAGGTGTTGATTTAGGTTTATGGGATAAAAATAAATCGAAGCAATTGCTGGTGTGTGTGACAGAAACCAAAACGAAGTTAGATCTAGATCAATATGTTTCTTCTCTAAAGTCTGTATTACAAAAAAAGGTCGCTTATGCAAAATAAAGATTTAATTATTGATCATAGTGTCAGCGGTCGTCGTGCTTATGAACTTCCGGCAATGGATGTTCCAAAAGTACCCCTCAAGGCTGATTTAAAACGGGCCGCGGTCGCAGCGCTTCCAGAAGTTTCGCAGATGGATTTAGTTCGTCACTACACAAAATTATCTGGACTAAATTTTTCAATTGATACTGTTTTTTACCCACTCGGTTCTTGCACGATGAAATATAACCCTAAAGTGAATGAAGTGGTCGCCAATCTGGACGGCTTAATTAATATTCATCCTTATCAAAGTGTCGATACTTTACAGGGAATTTTGCAAATGCTTTATGAGTTTAAAAAATATTTTGTGGATATTTTTGGTTTTGATGATGCCACTCTGCAGCCCAGTGCAGGCTCACAAGGGGAATACGCTGGTCTTCTTTTAATTAAAAAATACTTAGAATCAATTAAACAATCTCATCGTATTGAAGTACTCGCACCCGATTCTTCGCACGGAACGAATCCTGCTTCGGTGACTGCGGCCGGTTTTAAATTAATTACGGTTAAGTCTGATGCCAGAGGCGGCGTCGATTTAGAAGATTTAAAATTAAAATTAACGGATAAAACCGCAGCGCTGATGTTAACGAACCCCAATACTTTGGGAATGTATGACGAAAATATTTTAAAAGTAGTGGAGCTTGTTCACCAGGCTGGCGGCCAACTTTATTATGACGGTGCCAATGCCAATGCCGTGATGGGAATTTCTCGTCCAGGAGACTTAGGTTTTGACGTGGCTCACATTAATACTCACAAAACTTTTTCGACTCCCCATGGGGGCGGTGGCCCTGGTTCAGGTCCCGTAGGCGTTAAAAAACATTTGGCGCCCTTTTTACCTAATCCCAGAGTCGCTTTTGATGGTAAAAAATACAGTTTAGAAAACATAAAAGACGAAGGGACTATTGGAAAACTGCATGCGTTTTATGGAAACGTAGGAGTTTTGGTCCGAGCCTGGGCTTATGTTTTAGGGAATGGCAGTGTCGGATTAAAAGAAGTTTCTGAAAAAGCCATTCTTAATGCAAACTATATTAAGGCTAAGTTAAAAGGCCATTTTACTTTTCCTTATGACCGATTTTGTAAACACGAGTTTGTGATCTCTCTGTCTGACTATAAAAAACAATATGGCGTGAACGCTTTAGACTTTGCAAAACGTTTAATTGATTATGGTATTCACCCGCCAACTATCTATTTTCCATTAATTGTTCCTGAATGTTTTATGATCGAACCCACCGAAACCGAAAGTAAAGAAACTTTAGATCACTTTTGTGAAGTCATGATCAAAATTGCTGAGGAAGCTAAATCATCACCTGAATTATTAAAAGAAGCGCCACACCACACCCCGGTACTTCGTTTAGATGAAACCAGGGCTGCCCGCAGTCCTGAACTTTGTTTTAGGTGTTCGTAAGACTTCCTGATTTAAAATTAACGGCTGAAAAGCAAATGGCTTATGACAAAGCGCTGTTTTTAGCTTTGGATCAACAAAAATCAACTGACTTTATTTACCGCAGCTATCAGTTTGTAAAACCAACCATCACCTACGGGTATCCTCAGAAAATTGATGAGTTGATCGATGTTACAAAATACACGAAAGAAGGTTATGAAATCGTTCGTCGACCAACCGGCGGAGGCATTGTTTTTCACGATTTAAGTGATTATGTTTTTACTTACGCCGGTCCGATTCCTTCCAGTCCAGTGCCTGAAACAGTCGAAGGTTCTTTTTTATGGTTCTCTAAAATCATGCAGTCAGCACTTAAAGAAATGAATATTTCAGCCGAATTAATTGCTAGCGACTATGGAAAATCTGATCCGCTCTGTTTTGCGGGTGGCCGAAAGTTTGAATTGCAGCTCGAAGGCGAAAAAATTTTAGGTCTTGCATGTCGTAGAGGTCGAAATGGTTTTTTAATGCAGGGGAGTTTGAAAACTAGTTAATGATCTAACCCGAGTGTTTTGATTATCCAACTGCTGAACTTGTTATAGCCGTTCATTTTCAAAAGATCATCTCGATAATGATCGATAATTTCTTGAGGAATATCTGTCTGTCCTGACAAAAATTTCTGATAAAGGTTTTTAAATTTTTCTCTTTCAATATTTTTAGCTAAATATTCCATGAAGTTTTTAAAAATTTCATTTCCGCCTCTTTGATTGGCGTCCTTAATTTGTTTAATCATATTTAAGATAAAAAAATCTTCAAGTTTTTCTACATATTCACCCTGTAATTTTGATTTAAAGTTTTTGAGATCAATATCGCTATAAATAAGTGTGTGAGGCTTGTGTTTTAGATATTCAAAAATTTCTGTATCCGATGGTTTTATGACAGATTCAATTTTTAAATCTAATTTTTTTAAAAAATCTTTACTGAAATATCCTGTTTTTTGCATATGTCCACGGTATGCCAAATAACCAAAATAGACATCAGCTTTGTCTTGCTGCAATTTTAAAAATTTTATATACATTTTTTCAAAAATATTAATTAAGAGCGGCTCAATAGGGGCTGTATCGACTTTGTTTTTTACAGTAGGTTTTGTGATCATGCCAATGATTGAAAAAAACTGACTCAAGGGAGAAGAGTCTTTATTTAATTTTTCATAAAAAGCTTTTACCGCCCGGGCATTTCTTTTGTTTTTTAAATCTAACCCTTTTTCAAAAATATTAATCTCATTTTCGCGGCGAAAACTAGGTTTTTGGTATTCGGGCAAGGCGTGAAAATTTTCAGCTGCCTTATGCACTAAAGGACTCGATAAATTTAAATCATCAATGGCGATAATTAATTTATTAAATTTTTTGAAAACTTTCTGGCTTTGATCCCTAACAGCCTCTTTTTCCAGGAATTCGTTGAATAATTTAACCCAATCTAGATTTTTTAAAATAAATTCATTAAATGAATTGTTTTCCCAATCATAATATGAGGAATCACTAAACTCATTAAAATGATAACTGTTTTGCTGAATGGATTTTTTTATCAGCTCAAAAAGTTTGTTTTTAATTTTTTGATTCTCTATTCTTATTTCTGTAATTAATTTTTTTTCAAGTTTGTTTGATTTTTTTTCAATAATATCAATTTCTTTTTCTGACGAAAATAAATGGAAAAGTCTTAATGAATAAATAACTTCTTCTTTTTTTTCTTCTATTTCATTCCATAGGTATTTTTGTCCTTGTTTGAATTGATAAAGGTAGGTTTTTAAATTTGAGTAACT
The DNA here is from genome assembly GCA_964390935.1 of uncultured bacterium. Classification (GTDB taxonomy): domain Bacteria; phylum Margulisbacteria; class CAYMKA01; order CAYMKA01; family CAYMKA01; genus CAYMKA01. The sequence continues at coordinate 19,281 of CAYMKA010000004.1, read as the reverse complement.
ATGATTAGGTAGTTCTTTTAATACAGTGTCAATATCGCCTTCTAAACCTGACTCCGCAGTAATTCTTTTTAAGCCCATGGCCGTATCTAAAAATAACGATACTTGATTGATTAAACCTTGATAACTTAAGAAAAGTTTAAAATTTGCTAAATTATTAAAATAATATTGATGTGAAAAATTGCTGCCGTATATTAGGTGCTCTGAAGGACTTAAGTCAATTTTAGGGACATTGGAACCACAGGTCAGTTTAATAATAATATCTTTGTTGAACGAATCTAAATGATCATATAGATATGATTTATAAGAATTTGTTTGGGGGAGTTTGTAAATTCCCCATGAATGGTTATCGCCATGTCCAATTAAAGTGACAGCCTGGTAACTTGGATCTGTCATTACTTTTTTATATTCTTCTCCAGAAGCCTTTTCATACCAATCTACCTGATATCCATTTCTATTAAAATGATAATTCAGAGGTAATGTCAGCCAATAACGGTGAACATAAGAACCTCCCGATAGATCATAAGTTCCTAAAAAAGGAGCTGCGACTGTCATCATCCCGCGATCTAACCAATTAATATAATTTGAAGATAATACCGCCATTTTTTTAGGATAGTGTCCACGGCGATTATTGATCTCACTGGCGATTGTTAGGCCTGTCCAGCCGACATGCAGTGCCATAGTGAATTTCATAATTTTCCAAATTTTGAACCATCGCGCAGCTTGTTTTTGAGTTTGATTATTAATCCAAGATTGATATTCTTGTATTAATTTTTTTTGCCAGGAAATATTTTTTTTATAAAAAATAGTCATAAAAAACTAATAGGTCTTAACAATTTTTCTGAGTTCGTTCTGCATAGCTTTTAGTTCTTTTGAGCGTGGGTTAAACGCTAAGCCCGATTTAATATTCCAAGCATAATCTGTCGCTAGTTGGTTAGCGACAGCTCTACTGTCGTTTAAATACCCAGTTTTGAATACCAAACAACCTATGGTCTTGGCATAAAGTCTGGCTAGCAAATGATAAAACATATATTGACGATGGATGATCATTTCGGGACTGTTCTCTTTAAGATTCATTTGACGTTCAATTTCTTCTGGGTCTGTGGAAAAATTGAATGATTGATCTGATTTTATAAAAAGCATCATGATGTTTTTTTTATTTTTTTCTATCTTCTCTAACTCTGTGCTTATTAAAAGATGTCCTTCGACGTCTCTGGGATCAAGAGTTTCCATTAGACCATTGAGACTGCTTAAATAAAAACCACTTTTTTCTATTTGGACTTTATTATTCTTATCAAATTTTGAAATGCTTTCGTAAAAATCTTTACTTTGCTTTTTGACCATATTCATTACATATAAACGATCTTGTTCTTGGGCACTGTTTAAGTTTGGGACTTGATATGTTTTTTCTTCTGTTCCGGTCAGTTTTCCGTTTGAATCGTAGACCATATGGGTTTCTTTTACTGTTTTAAGACCAGATGATTTTTTTTGTAACGCAGTTACTACCCAGCTCAGTAGAGAAATGATCCCAACGACTGCTGTCCCACCAAGTACCCATCTGTTTCTTGTCTTTTTTTGTTTTAACTTTGCTTTTAATTCATCGTCTTTTGTTTTTTTATAACTGATATAAGGCGGGTGATTCTCTAGATACTCTAAATAATTTTCCGGAAGTGATTTTTCAATTGTTTGAGGTCTGGAACTCTTTAAATCTTTAAATGCTTCGAAAAATTCTTCTGACATTACATTTTGATCTTCTATTAATGCAACTTCGATTTTTGTATTAAAGTTTTCAAGACGACCTTTCCACTGTAATTCCTCCTGCCAAGCTTTTAATTGAGCAGCTTCTTGAGCAGTTTTTTCTGCTGCTTTAAATTCCTCTTCCTTTTTTTGATTTTCTAATTTTTTGGGAAGACGTCTGAGCCTGAGCAGTTTATCTTCGAATTGCTCGATCATTTTTAGGCTGTTGGGCATTGCTTCAAATTCAGACCTAAGTTTTTTAAATTCAACAACACATCGTGCATAGAGTCTGGGATAAGCAAGTAGGACTTCAGCATTTTTTTTAATAAAACCAAATTTACGGTCCAGGGGAGTTTTTTTAAAGTCGGCAAACAGTTTCTTATTTAGTTTTGGCATAGGCATTAAATAAACAGAAGCCCTCGATTGTGTGGGGGGACACGTAACCGAGGGCAGATATTGTTTATCTAATAGGTATCGTAGCTAGTTGAAAAGAATTTCAGGTTTTTCAGTTGTTTTTAAGGCAATTTCATCCAAATCCTGCTGTACGACCTTATGTTTTGGGTCTACTTGAAGGGCCGAACCTTTGCCTAAAGTTTGAGCAATAGCGCTTCTGGCCTGAGGAGAAAGGACGTCATACATCTGAAGCTGCTTTTTAAGGTCAGAATCCAGAACTTCTTCGCCTTTATCATCGGTTTTAAAGATCATGGTCAGGGTTAAAGCAAAAACGGCATTTTCAATCATGGCCTTCGTTGGCTTCTTTTTAAGTTCTTTTTTAAGAATTTTTTCAATCTCTTCATAAGTTTGAGGCGACAAGACATTTGAATTTTTAATCGCAGCCTGTAAACGAGCGACCGCAGAATCCTGACTGGCAGGATCGATACGTCCTTTGTTGAATAATTTATTAATCCGTCCCCATTCGTCGGACGGGATTCCTGGTATTGTCATAAAGCCCCCCTTACAAAGCGACTAGTATCTTATCGATTAAAAGTAGGTAACCCTAACAATATTTAAATTCTAAAAAAACAGACGCCTGTTCTGGTTTGCGCTGGTTGTAAAAAGACAGACAAACGTCTACATTTTGCAAATGCTCAATATTGTTTTGGTAGAGCCGGAAATTCCTCCTAACACCGGAAATGTGGCCAGGCTTTGTTATGCCAATGATTTAAATTTACATCTGGTAAAGCCAATGGGTTTCCCTTTAGACGATAAAAAATTAAAACGGGCGGGTCTAGACTATTGGCCCAAGATTAAAGTGACTGTCCATGAGAATTGGGATGCTTTCCAAAAAACATTAAATGCAAATCCTAAATTTTATTTTTCAACTAAAGGCCAAAAAAATCATTTTGAAGCGGTTTATCAAAAAGACAGTTATTTAATTTTTGGTAGAGAGTCTAAAGGACTTTCTGAAAAATTAATTTTGGCCGAAAAAGAACATTTTTACCGTATTCCCATGGTTTCTGAACAAGTGCGTAGCCTCAATTTATCAACAGCAGTAGGGATCGTGGCTTACGAAGCCCTGCGTCAACTCAAGTATTCTAGTTAAAATGCAAAGACCAAACTCACTGGCTTTTAAAATCTTTAAAAAAATAGTGAGAACTTTGAGCGCCCTTGATTCGGCTTTTCAAAAAATACCTCGAATTTTTTTAAAGACAGCCTATGTTCGTGTAGGTTCGTGTAATCAATGCGGGGAATGCTGTAAAAATATTGCCATTGGCATGGAACGACGCATGCTTAACGTAAAGTGGATGCGTAATGCGGTGATCCGCTGGAATGCTTGGCTCAATGGTCTTATTTATAAAGAAACTATTTTTGAAGAAGAAGTGATTTTATTTGAATGTTCTTATTTGGGAGCGGACGGACTATGCGGAGATTATGAAAATCGACCTCAGTTTTGCCGTGATTATCCTAAAGTGCGAGACTTTTTTTTGCAGCCAGTTTTTTATCCTAAATGTAGTTATGTATCCATGCCGCGTAAAACTTATTTAAAAAACCCTCGATTAGCACTCGAATATTATGACGAATGGCTGAGGGTGCGTGAAACCCAAGATGTTGATTTTAAGGAATTTGAACAAAAATTAATTTTGCAAACTCAGGATCTAAAATAAGTTTATCGTTCTCTGTCTCAACAATTAAATTAGGTTTTTTTTCGATTAACTTGATATTTTTTCCGGCAAGTAAATTACTTTTTTCAAGGGGTGCCACCAGAGGTAAATCAATGCCTTTGACCATCACAATTTTGGCCCATTTGCCTGTTCCTAAATCTGCGAGTGGAATTTCTACCATCAGAGAATTGTACTGGTTTTTTTAAAAACGAAACACAATGCTAACGGCCAGAGCCACCAGATAAGCATAGCTGCCGGTGAGCAGTGCTAGTTTAAGTGCTTTTTTAATCCCAAAGTGTTTAGTCACCAAAATAAGACTGGCGAAACAAGGATAAAATAAAGTAATTAAAATTAAAGAAACGATAGCCTGAAGTGCGGTTAACTCTCCTTGATTAGTTAAATAATAAAGTTTAGCGGCCCCAAATTCTCTCTGAAAAAAGCCAATCACAAAAAAGTCAGCGGTTTTTTCTGGTAAATCGAGTACATACAAAAATGGATTGATGATGCTTTTTAAAATAGTTAATCCTCCGCTGGCATCAAGAGCCGACAATAAAATTGAAGCCAATAAAAAATAAGGCAGAAGATTTTTGCTAAATTGCCATGTTTTACCCAGTGCTGATTTAAAAACTTTTTTTAAATCAGGTGCAGTGAAGTCGACATAGGGCTGAATAAATAAATGAGAAGGGACTCGCAGAATTTTTTTAATGACCCATGTGGCAAAAAGGGCCTGGGCCAAAACAAAAATAATAAACAGAAGTCCATATCCCCAATGAACAGCCAGGAGCACATTTAAAATCACTACACTTTGCGAAAAACATGGGATTCCGGCCAAAGTTAAAAATAAGGCAAGTGTTTGGCTGTCGGGAGGAAGTTTTTTAATTTGGGGTAAAAAAGTGAGGTGACAACTGGGGCCATAAAATAACCAGGAAAAACTTTCGTAAGGAATACCCAGTTGTTTTAATAAAGGAGCAACCGCTTTTTGAATTTTATAAATCAGTCCGCTGTTTTTGAGCGCAAACATCACAAAATAAAATGAAAACATGAGGGGAGCAATAAAGCAGACTGCATAAGATAAACCAATGGTGAGACCTGTTGCCAGAGGAGCGAGTAAAGGCTGATTAAATTCTGAGAGAGGGCCGATGAGATAGGTATTAAATAAAGCACTTTTTAACCATTGGCCCAGACCATCCACTAAAAAATATTTGGTGATTAAAAACCAAAAAATAAAAAGGAGTCCACTGCTGATGAGAGTCATGAAGGGATGGTCTAATAACGTATTTAATTGGGGCGAAAGGGAGGTTTTGGGTTCGATCCACTTTTGCAGTAATTGTTTAGCTTCTTCAGAACCTAATTTACGATTGAAGTGACTCAGTGGCAGTGTTTTTAATTGTTCAATCATTTGGGTGGTTTGTTTTTGATTGACGGTATCCAAGTGAAAAACAGGGAGTTGAAAAAAATCTCCATAGTGATCTAAGGGCAATTCTGAATCTATCGTATCAATCGTTTGCTTAATAACCATGAGGGGAATTCTTAAATTTAATAATTCGGCAGTTAAATTCATTTCTTGCGCTAAAGGACTTTCAGTGAGAACTTGAATGAGGCGTTTAGGCTGGAAAACTTCTATCCATTTTTTAATGAGTGCCGTATTTTGGTTGTCTGAATCAAGGGTGGTAATTTCAGGTAAATAATAAAAATGAAATTCGGTGTCACTCGTTTTGTAAATTTCATGATTAATTTGAACTTCATAACCTTCAATAAAAGAGGGCTCTGCATGACGAAACGAAAAAAAGACTGAAGGGGAACCAATGACACCCACTGTAATTTTTTTCATCTGATGCCTATTTTATCTTCATTGATAAGTCGAGGGCAGGAGCAGAATGAGTCATCGCGCCAATCGAAATATAGTCGGGTTTGGTTTGGGCATAGCGAACGATATTTTTTAAAGTGACTCCACCCGAGATCTCAATTTCCAAATGAGGATGAAGTTTTCTTAACGCTTTAATCGTTTTTTTAAGTTCTGGAATTTTAAAATTATCAAGCATGATGCGATCGATGGGCAGCTGACTGAGAGCCAGGGCTTGTTTATAGTTAGCCGCTTCAATTTCTAGTTTATATTTTTTAGATAAGTGAATTAATTTTTTAATAGAAAGTTCTTTATTAATTTTGAGATGATTATCTTTAATTAAAACTTGGTCTGCTAAATGAAGACGGTGATTCATTCCACCGCCGCAAGCCACGGCATATTTCTGGAGAAGTCTTAGGCCAGGGATGGTTTTGCGGGTATCTAAAATATGACACCCATAAGGGCGTACTTTTTCGGCATAGAGATGAGTTGCGGTTGCGACACCGCTAAGATGTTGTAAATAATTTAATAAGGTTCTTTCAATAGATAAGAGCGTTCGAGTTTGGCCTTTTAAGATCAAGAGAATTTGATTGTTTTTTATTTTAGAGCCATCTTTGACTTTAGAAATTATTTTTATTTTATTTCTAAATTGAGCGGCGAAAGCGTGCACAATAATTTCTCCACAAAAAATACCGTTTTGTTTTGCTTTTAAAATAGCCTGGCTGCGGTGAGTCGCCGGAACAAAAGAGAGCGCGGTGATGTCTTTACTAAAGTGATCTTCTTTTAGTGTGGCTAAAACTAGTTTTCGAATATTCACAGCCAGAGATTAAAAATAAAAATCAAAATAATAATTAATGCAAAAAATCCAATGGTAAAGGTAATTAAGTTTTTTTCTAAATAACTTTGAATTTGTTTTCCATAAGCCACAAGTAACCAAGCCTCTACATAAAAACGTAAAGCGCGTCCCACCAGAGATGCTCCGAGTAAAAGAAAAATGGGGACACGAAAAAGACCGGCGGCAATAGTAAAAACCATGTAGGGGATAGGGGTGAAAGCAGCTGTCACAATCGTTTAAAAAGTATTTTCAATAAATTTTAATCTCACCACTTCTAAAGCGGGACCTAATTTATAGAAATGAATCATGCCTGAGCCGATAGCTTCAAAGAAAAACCAGCCAAGTAAATAACCTAAAAGAACCCCTGTAAGCGAGCCTAAAATACCAATTGTCGCAATTTGAAATGCTTTAGAGCGATTTTTTAAAACCAGTGGAATAAATAGGGCATCGGGAGGAAAGGGGAAAACCGCGCTTTCGATCAATGTGATTCCAAATAAAGCCGATTTGGCATTACGGGTGGTGCTCCATTTGAGAGTGCGGTGATAAAGCCTGCGCAGCCAACCGGTTTTAGCGGTTCTTTTTTTCATTAGTGTCGGCGGAGTAAATATTTTTCGTCTAAAGGAATATATTCGCTGGCGGTATCAATTAATTCTTGAGCAGTGCTCTTAGGGAAAGAAATCACTTCAATTTTAACGCCGCGGCTTTTTAGAAAGTTAAGGAGGTCGACATAATCTCCATCGCCGCTGACTAAAACCAAGACGTCTATTTTTTCAGATAAGCTGATTGAATCAATGGCAATTCCCATGTCCCAATCACCTTTAGATGATTTATCAGCACGAATTTTTAAGTCTTTTGATTTCACTTCGTAGCCACTGCCCTTAAGCAGGTCAAGAAAATTGGTTTGATCGATGTCTTTGGTTTGAACGACGTAGGCTAAAGCACGAATTAGTTGTCGTTCATCAACGGCCAGTTCAAGCAGTTTTTTAAAATTAACCCGGGCATTGTATTGAAACTTGGCAGAGTAAAATAAGTTTTGAACGTCAACAACTACGGCTACTCTTTGATATTTTTTAAATTTTTCGTCCAAGATGCTAAAAATTATACTCGATTAGGCCCCTTCTGCCATTCAAAATTGACGGATGCTTTTGCCTTTTGATAACTCATGCTTTGAGACAAGATTCCTTTCAGACTTTGTTCAAGCATCGTCACACTTAATTTTTCTTGATCGTGAGAAACAAATTCTTTTAGGCGAAGCAGTGCCTCGGAGCAGTTACGGCTATGCAGGGTTGATAACACCAGATGTCCTGACAAACTGTAGTCAATTGCTAGCCGTGCGACTTCAGGGTCACGTATTTCGCCTATTAAAATGACATCAGGATCTTGGCGCAGGCAACTTTTGAGTGCTTGATGGAAACTCATGCCGGCATGAATTGGAATTTGATTGGCCTTAGGTAAAACATATTCAATGGGATCTTCAAAAGTCATGAGATGCAATTCTTCAGAAATGCATTGCTCTAAAAGTGTATATAAAGTTGTGGTTTTGCCGCTGCCAGTGGCTCCGGTAATTAAAATGAGCCCCGTGCCATCTCTGACAATTTGATTTAGTTCATTTTCAATAAAACCGGGCATTCCCAATTGTGAAAGGGAGGTGAAGGGCAATGTACGGGATAAAACCCTGATCGCAATTTTTTCGCCGTAGAGACTGGGTAAAAAACTGACTCTAAAAAAAGCGGGGGGCAGGCGATGAGTTTCTAAAATACGGCTCTCGCAGATCAGACTTTCTTTAGTGGTTTCCAAACGACATAATATTTTTAAACGGTTAATAATTTGTTTGCCCAGGTCTTTGGGGTATTCCTGCCACAGAGTTAATTTTCCCAGTTGTCTGGCCCGTATTTTTAAATGATTTTCAGAGCTCTCCAAATGCAAGTCAGTCACTCCTGAATCAAATGCTTTCCAGAGCAGTTCATGAACAATTAAGACCGGGTTAGTGAAAGCTTCCATAGTAATCAGTAATATACAAAATGCATTTTTATTGCCAATTAGGTAGAATTTGGTATGACCTTTTTAATTATCGGCATCACCTTACTCCTCGGACTTTTCTTTGCAGTGTATTTGGGCCTCAAACATCGTTACACCGCAACCGAAGGACTTTTGGCACTGATTGTTTTTGAAATCTTTTTTCTAGGAATCGTTCTGACTGTTTACGGCTTCTCTCTGACATTTAAATAATTCCTTCTATTTTAATGAAGAAACTTGCGGTTATTGGCGATCCGATAAACCACAGTTTGTCGCCGCGTATGCATCAGGCGGCCATTCAGGCTTTAAAAATTTCTGCGACATATGAAGCCCTGCACATTCCCCGAGGGCAAATTTCTTTAATTAAAAAGTATCAAAAAGAATTTATAGGCTTTAATGTCACTATTCCTCATAAAAAAAGTGTCATGAAATATGTCGATCAATTGACACCCGCAGCTAAAGAAATTGGTGCAGTGAACACCTTGTATTTAAAAAATAAAAAATGGATTGGGGATAATACAGACGCTCCCGGCTTTTTACTTTCTTTGAAAAAAAATTTTCCAAATCAAAAAATCAAAGGAACGTATGCTGTCGTTTTTGGAGCAGGGGGATCGGCTTATGCCGTCGTTTATGGGCTGCTCAAATCAGGGATTTCTAAAATTTATCTAGTTAATCGCACCAAATCAAATGCAATGGCTTTAATTAAAAAAATGGGCAAACTAGGTAAAAAAGTGAAATATCTGGATCCCCAGAATGACTTGGTATTGCAATTTGCTCTCGTGGCTTCAAAGTGGGTGATTAATACCACGTCACTGGGGATGGGAAAATTAAAAAAGTTATCACCTTTAGCTAAGGGAATTAAACTATACCCACAACACTGTGTGATGGACTTAATTTACAATCCCGCACAGACTATTTTTTTAAAACAAGCCCAAAAAGCGGGGGCTCAGACTGGCAATGGTCTGTGGATGCTGGTGTTTCAAGGAGCACTGGCTTTTCAAAAGTTTTTAAACCGTCGTCCCAATGTTCAAAGGATGTTTCGGGCCATCCAAAAATAAAATAGAAAACGATTTATGATAAAAAAAATTATTTGGTCCATTACCGGTTTATTTTTGTTTTTGTATTTATTTTCGGTTTTTTCTTTGTTTGATTTTGGTTATTTTGATTGGCAGATGCGCTCGCGTTTTCACAAACCGATGGCGTCAGATCAAATTGTTATTGTGGCCGTAGATGACGAATCAATTGGTTGGTTAGGGGGCTGGCCCTGGCCACGAAGTTTGCATGCGCAGCTGATTGAAAATTTAAAGAAGCACGGGGCGAAGTTAATTGCCCTAGATATTATTTTTGATTCTCCGCAAACCCTCGGGCAAAATGGAAAAAATCAGGATCAAATATTAAAAATGGCAATCGAAAAAAATAACCCGGTTGTCTTGGCATCGCTATTTACCCAGCGCCAGGCAGTGAAATATGGAAAAATTCAAACCCACAACGAACCCATCGCCCTGTTGGCCAAGGTGAGTTCTGGGTTTGGTTTTGCAAATCCTGTTTTTGATGACGATGGAGTCGTGCGTCGTTCTCAATTAAAAGTCATTCAAGATCAAAATATTTTTTATTCTTTTTCGGCAACAGTTGTTGAAAAAATAAAAGGTCAAAAACTAAGTCAAGTTCCGCTCGATCGAGATGGTTTTTTCATTATTAATTATCACGGCTTGCCAGGGCGATATCGCACGGTTCCTTTCAATCAGGTTTTGGATGGTTCTATTTTTAGAGCTGAGCCAGATTTGTTTAAAGATGAAATTGTTTTAGTCGGATCCACGGCGATTATTCTTCAAGACTTTTTCTCAACACCCTTTAATGCTCAAAAAATAATGTCTGGGGTGGAAGTTCGGGCCAACGAAATTGATACGCTTTTAAATAAACAATATATTCATGAGAGCCCCAAATGGTTTAATTTATTTTTACTACTAATTGCTTTAGTGGGTATGGGTTGGGTCGTTTCAACTTTTAAAGGTTTTAGAGGGCTATTATTGGTTTTGGGGGCTTTATTTGGTGTCCATTTTTTAAATTATCTTATTTTTAATTTGGCAGATTTAACTTTTGATTTTATTAGCACGTTTACTATCGGTACCATCACCCAATTTTTAATGGTGACTTTATTTCAGTTTATTGAAGAAGAAAAAGAAAAACGTCACATTCGTAATTTGTTTCAACGTTATGTCTCTCCTGCGATTGTCGATCAAATTTTAAAAGAACGCGGCGCTTTAAAATTGGGTGGCGAAAAAAAAGAAGTGACTATTTTATTCTCAGACATCAGAGGTTTTACGGCTTATGCTGAAGCGCATCCGCCCGAAGAAGTGGTTTCGATCATTAATGATTACTTTGAGACGATGAGTACGGTGATTAACCAATTTGGCGGAACGCTTGATAAGTATGTGGGAGATCAAATCATGGCGATTTGGAATGCACCCACCACTCAAAAAAATCACGCTGAACTGGCCGTGCGCTGTGCATTGGCGCAGCTTGAGGCTTTAAAAGGTCTTCAGGAAAAATGGCAAAAATCTGGGAAGAATATTTTTGAAATCAGTATTGGCATTAATACAGGTCCTGTCGTTGTGGGAAACATGGGCTCCAGCAACCATTTAAATTATACGGTGATGGGGGATCCTGTGAATTTAGCGGCTCGTTTACAAATGATTACACGAGAATATGATCAACCCGATAAACCCTGTCGACTGATTATTAGCCAATACACTTATGCAGCGGTTAAAGATTTTTTTAAATTTAGACCCCTGGGAGAAGTGCTTTTAAAAGGAAAATCAATTCGGACTGCTATTTATGAGGTGATTTCATGATTTTGTTTTTTAAATTGCTTTTTGTGCATTTATTAACAGAATATCCTTTTCAAACCAATCAAATTTTTGCTTACAAAAGTAAAAACTTAAAAGGAGTTGCCCTGCACGTTTCTATTTATTTGGGTTTGGCGCTTTTAATTGCCTGGCCCGAATGGAAAATCGAAAATTCTTTATTGTTATTTATTTTTGCAACCGCTGCGGTGCATTTGGTGATTGATGAATTAAAAAACATTTATATTCGCCGTACCAAACGGGACGATATTTATGCCTTTTTAGTAGATCAAATCTTACATGTGCTGACACTGTTGGCTCTGTTTATGTTTTATCCTGTTGGGGCTTTAAATGCCTTAACCGCTTTGGGTTCACTTTGGACAGAAGGAGATTTAGCTTTTGGAATCGGAATTATTTTAAGTACTTACGCGGCTTCGATTTTTATTTATTATGTCCGTAAAACTTATTTCGTAGCTCGTGTTCAATATGAACGAGATTACGTGAGAATGCTTTGGCGTCTCGCACTCTATTTATTGTGGGTCATGCAATCTTATTTAGTCATTTTGGCAGTAGGGTGTTGGTTTGTTTTGTCTGCCAAAAAGCAAAAACCTTTTAAAGGTTTTCAAGAAATTAACGATTTCATCTTTGCGGCAGTAAGTTATGGAGTAACGATCGTTCTCTAAGTCACTAGACATCTGTATCAAAACCCCATATTTTTCTCATTAAAGCTGCTTATCGTGGGTACGTTAAGCATTGCATGTTAAAAGATTTTTATGCCAGACAGTGTCTGACTGAGTCGGTTGCCTTTGAGTCGCTTAATGCTTTAGAAAGACAAAGGTTGTACCAGTTTTGTCACTTAAAAAAATTAAAAAATGGTCAAAGTTTGATTCGTCAAAACAGCATACATCCTTATATCTATTTTTTGATGCAAGGAGCGCTCAAAGTTTATTTTACCGACCAAAATAAACAAAAAAAATTAGTGAGAGTGCTGATGCCTGCCACTTTTGTGGGAGAAGAAGGTTTATTTACCGGACAAAATCAGTTGTATGAAGTTAAAACCTCTATCGACAGTGTCTTAATAAAAATCCCTTATCAAATCGTGAATGAGCTGATGCGCAGCAATGCCAAACTTCCCTGGAATTTAGGGGTCATGCTGGGTAAAAAAGTGACTCAGTTAGAAAAACAATTACACTCTCCTAAAGCCGTTTCTCAGATGATAGCGGTCATGCCTGGTCGAAAAATAAAAAATACAGCCCAGCTTTCTTTACAGTTGGCTTTAAGTCTTCGTAAACAGTTCAATAAAGAAGTCCTTTTGATTGATTTAAATTCTCAAATGCATACCATTCAAGAATTAATCAAAGAAAGTAAAACTTATCCTTATTTGGTGATTCATTTAGCCCAGTCTCCTAGACATCAATCTTTAAACAAAATGATTTTGCACTATGCTTCAGTTTTAATTGCATCCCAAAAAGAAAAAAGTTTTCAAAATCGCTTTTTTAAATTTGAACCTTTTTATCAAACCCCAGCTGGAGTGAGCCGCCTGGCTCGCCAAATTGCCGGCAAAACAATCGGCATAGCCCTTTCTTCAGGAATGGCCAGCAGTCTTTATCATGTGGGAGTGATGAAAGCTTTAAAGCAGGCTGGACTGCCCATTGATGCGATTGCCGGATGCAGCGGCGGAGCACTGATCGGGAGTTTATTTACTAACGGAAAAAAATTTCATGAAATTGATACGTTTATTAAACACATGATTCGTAAACCTTTTTATCAACATTTAAATTTAAGTCTTCATAAAACTCATCTGGTTTCTTTTGAACCTATTTTAAAATCTCTTAAGAAGTTTTTAGGTGAAAAAAAACTTTCTCAGACGGACACACCACTCCAAATTGTGGCCACCGATTTAAAAACTAAAAAGAAATATGTTTTTAAAAGAGGAGACATGTATCAAGCCATTGGTGCAAGTTTTTCAATGCCCTTTTTAAGTTCGGTTTATCATCTCAAGCATAAAAGATTAGTGGATGGCTATTTAACAGAACCAGTGCCCACGCCGACTCTAAAAGAAGCAGGCATTAATTATGTTTTAGCCGTGGATGTCACTGACGACGGAACCCCCGGAGATATTAAGCATTTTATGGATTTATATTTTCATACTCGCCGTACTTTAACGAGTAATTTGCGTCAGGCGGCATTGCAGCAAAGTGATCTGCTCATTCAACCTCAATTTAAAAAATATAAACCTTTAGATTACTCAATGTATCCAGAATATTTGAAAATGGGAGAACGTGCCGCTAAAAAAATTATCCCTCAAATTAAAAAATATCTTACCGAGTAGGTAAAACCACTTTAAAAGTCGTCCCTTTTCCTAAAGCACTTTCCACTTCAATTTGTCCGCCGTGGCGTTCAATAATTTCTTTACTGATGGCTAGTCCCAGACCATTGCCTTTTTGACCTTTGGTTGAATAAAACGATTCAAAAATATGAGGTAGCACTTGCGGGGAAATACCAGAGCCTTCGTCCTGAATAGTTATTTCTACATGCTCATTTTTAGTCTGACTATGGAGTTTTATTTTTTTGCCGGGAGTACTGGCCTGACAGGCATTGATAATTAAATTGGTAAAAACTTGAATCAGTTCTCCAGTATTGCCCTTAAGCTGAGTTTGAGGAGCAATCTCTTTTTCGATGACTAAGTCGTATTTTGAAATTTCATGACGAGTGAGTTGATGAACTTGTTCTAAAACATTTTCAAGAGCCAGGAGTGTTTTTTGAGTGTCATTTTTTCTAGAAAAATGAAGCAGTTTACTGGCAATATTATTTAGATGTTGGGCAGCTCCTTCTAAACCGGCAAACAGCATTTGGTTTTGAGAAATGAGATTTTGTTTTTCTAAATTTTCTTTAATTAAAGTGCTAAAACCTTTTAAAGCGCTGAGCGGACTTTTCATTTCATGGGCGACACTGGCAGTGAGTTCTCCCAGTGTCGAAAGTTTTTGGTTCATCAAAATTTGCTCATGCATGAGCGCATGATGGATAGCAATGGATATTTGAGTGGCTAAAATTTTAGTAATTTCTAAATCTTCTTCGTTAAATGCTTCATGATTTGTTTTATTTAAAATTTCTAGAACGCCTAATTTTTTGCTGCCAAAACTTAAAGGGTAAGCCAAAATATTTTTAGTTTCAAAAGCAATGCTTTCATCAATTTGGGGGCTAAAACGGGGGTCTTTTTTGACATCATTAATCATTAAACCCATTTGAGAACTTAAAACACATCCGGCAACGCCCTGCGAAGCGGAAACCCTTTTTTGAGTCAGACTTTCTTTTTTGTCACCATTGACCATAGTAAAAATTAATTCGTGGGTGTGAGGATCAAAAATTAAAATGGAACTGGCGCTGGCTCCTAAAAGAACTGTAGTTAAATCTAGAGCTTTATTAAGAACTTTGTCTAAATCAAGGGAGGCGTTAATGATCGCCCCAATTTCTGCTAAACGGTTTAATTTTGAGACCACAAAACCTTATCGAGTGAGACTTAAAATGAAATGTAGTTAAAAGTCTTGATAAATAAAAAAGCCCCGTTTGAAATTAATCAAACAGGGCTTTCAGTGATCTAATTCAGATCTAACGAAATAAACTGTTATTTCGTTTGAACTTTTTCTTTTTCTTCGTAGTATTCGCGTCCTAAGTAAGTGATCAAATCTTCACCCATTAAGAAACGTAAATTGTTTTTCATTTTTTCAGCTTGTTGGAACAAGTCGTTTAAAGGTTGAATGTCAGGAGCACATTGAGGAGCTTTTAAGTAGAAGCTTAACCATTCTTGAACACCTT
>CAYMKA010000004.1:0-3992 GCA_964390935.1 uncultured bacterium | reverse complement strand
TCAGGAGCACATTGAGGAGCTTTTAAGTAGAAGCTTAACCATTCTTGAACACCTTTTTGGTTTGCGCGTTTAGCAAAATCCATAAAGAGCACTAGATCAAGTGCAACAGGAGCTGCCAAGATACTGTCACGGCACAAGAAGTTAATTTTGATTTGCATTTTGTATCCGAGCCATCCAAAAATATCGATGTTATCCCATGATTCTTTGTTATCGCCTTTAGGAGGATAGTAGTTGATGCGAACCATGTGATACATGTTGCCGTATAACTCTGGATTTTCTTCACCGTCTAAAATACTTTCAAGCACTGACAATTTAGAAACTTCTTTACTCTTAAAGTTTTCAGGCGCATCCAAAACTAAACCGTCGCGGTTGCCTAAAATATTGGTTGAATACCAACCATCCACACCTAAATATCTTTCTTTTAAACCAGGAGCAACGATTGTTTTCATTAAAGTTTGACCGGTTTTGAAATCTTTTCCAGAAATCGGTGTGTTTTGAGCCAAAGACAATTCCACCATCGCAGGAGCATCACAGCACAAGTGTGGTGCACCGTTGATAAACGGAATGCCGTTTTTTAAAGCGGCATAGCAGTAAATCATGCTGGGTGAAATTAAGTCGTTATCTTCTTGCAAACCTTTTTCAAAATTCTTTAATGTTTTATGAACATCTGAAATTGGAATATAAGCTTCAGTTGAAGCACACCAAATCATAACCAAATCTTCCAAGTTATTAGCCGCTTTGAATTTCTTAATATCTTCTTCAACCGCTTTCACCAATTCTAATTTGTTGGTGCTTTTTTTAACGTGGACTGGAGGTAAGTTCTTAACGTACTTTTCGCTGTAAACACCTTCCATCGGTTGAATTTTTTGAAGTTCATTTTTAATTAAATTCACTTGTTCTTTGTCTAAAACTTGGTGGTGTAAACCTGCTTCGTATAAATTTGAAGGATTTAAATCCCATCCACCCCAAACGATATCTTCTAATTTATGAAGAGGAATAAAATCATTTACTTTAACGGTTTTACCGGTTTTACGGTCGCCGATACGCATGGTACCCATTTGAGTAAAAGACCCAATGGGTTTGCTAGCGCCTTTTTTCACTAATTCCACGCCGCCGATCATGGTTCCAGAAACGGCTCCGCCGATCCCAATCACTAAAACTCCTAATTTTCCTTTAGCGGGCTTAATGTTTATTTTAGTCATGTGTAAATCCTCTTTATTTATAGATTGCTTCCAAATGGGGAAGGGGGGCTATTATAGAAGGATTCTCCTAGGGGTGGGAAGGAGAAATTTTGTGAAATCAATAAGCAAATGCTGCGATTATTAGTATGTTTTTAGGACAAAAAACTATCGCTAAAGGGCGTACTAAGCCTGTGAAAATCTTGGCCGAAAATGTAACCACTTATATTGTCAGCTCCGGGACAAATTACTGTTTTGTAAAAACCCCCTGGGGTCAGGTTTATATCGATAAAAAATTACGGCAGAATGCCCATTTGCGCCAAGGTGATAAAGTTCGCTTAAACATCTGGCAATTTCCCGATAAGAAGTTATATGGATATGACGTCATTCTTGTTTCCCGAAAAAAAGGATATTTAAAGATATCAATCTCAGAACTCGAAATGCTGCTCGCTGCAGAGCGTTTATTGAAAAAAAGTGAAACTATTCGACCGTAACCGACTTTGCCAAATTTCGAGGCTGATCGATGGTGCAGTCTTTTTCGACCGCAATATAGTAGGCCAGCATTTGCAGGGGAATCACAGCCAAAATAGGCGAAAAAAATTCGCTCATGCTAGGAATATAAATCACTTCATCGACCTTATCTTTAATATCCTCATTCCCTTCGGTGGCAATGGCAATCACAATGCCTTTGCGTGCTTTGACTTCCATAATGTTGCCCATCACTTTTTCATAGCGCCGGCCCTTGAATGCAAGTACGATCGTTGGCATATTTTCATCAATAAGGGCAATGGGGCCATGTTTCATTTCAGCAGCCGGATAACCTTCAGCATGAATATAAGAAATTTCTTTTAATTTCAAAGCGCCTTCCAGAGCAATGGGGTAACCCACCCCGCGGCCTAAATAAATAAAATTCTTTTTATTCGAATATTTCTTGGCAATGCGTTTAATTTCTTTTTCGAGTTTTTCATTTAAAACTTCTTGCAATCTAATAGGTAAGGCTCTCAAATTTTCAATATAAGTTTTCGCAAGCTCATCCGAAAAAGTTCCGCGCATACGTCCTAAATAAATAGCCAGTAAATATAAAACGGTTAATTGAGTGGTGAATGCTTTAGTTGAAGCCACTCCAATTTCAGGACCCGCGAAAGTGTAAATCACTCCGCTGGCCATGCGCGCGATTGAGCTGTCGACCACATTACAAATGGCAACCACTTTTGAGCGCTTGCGAAGGGCTTCTTCTACTGCAGCCAGTGTGTCCGCGGTTTCTCCTGATTGAGTAATGGCAATGACTAATGTTTTTTCATCAATCACTGGATTGCGGTAGCGAAATTCGGCTGCATATTCTGCTTTCACCGGTAACTTCACTAACTCTTCCATTAAATATTCGCCGATTAGTCCCGCGTGCCAAGAAGTTCCGCAACCCACAAAAACAATTCTGTTAAAGTTCGCAATGTCTTCTTTGGTCAGTTTAATGCGGTCAAAAAAGATTTCGTTGCTGTCGCGGGTGATGCGGCCTTGAATCGTATCTAAAATCGCTTTGGGCTGTTCATGAATTTCTTTGAGCATGAAATGAGGATAAATGCCTTTTTCAACCGTTTCTCCGGTCCATTCAATGACACGAACTTCTTTTTTTAATGGCTTGCCTTGCAAAGAAAAAATTTCAACTGATTTTTTTGTCACAACACTGACTTCGCCGTCTTCTAAATAAATGACGCGGTTGGTGTGTCCGATGAAAGGAAGCACGTCTGAAGCAAAATAGTTTTCGCCTTTGCCAAGGCCAATTGCCAGCGGTGAACTTTTTTTGGCTAATACCATTTGTTCGGGATTATCTTGATGGATGACGGCAATGGCGTAAGAACCAGTGACATCATTTAAAGCTTTTAAAACGGCTTCGAGCAAATTATCTTTGTAATAAGTTTCAATTAAATGAGCGATCACTTCGGTATCTGTTTCAGATTGAAATTTGTGGTTTTTTAATTTGAGGTCATTTCGCAGTTTGTCATAATTTTCAATAATGCCATTATGAATAACGACAATCTTTCCAGAACAATCAGCATGCGGATGAGAATTAATTTCTGAAGGTTTACCGTGAGTGGCCCAGCGAGTGTGGCCCATGCCCATGTGAGCGTTGATTGGGTTTTTAAGGGTTAGTTGTCGCAGGTCCTCGACTTTGCCTGGGCATTTTTGAATGACGACATTGCCGTTTAGAGTGACAAGTCCAGCCGAATCGTATCCTCGGTATTCGAGTTTCTTAAGTCCTTCTATTATTAAAGGGACTGCATTTTTTTCACCGACATAACCAAAAATTCCGCACATAAAAGCTATTTTACCCAAAATAGAGCGCTTTTAAATGCCGACTTATGACTAGTTCATAAGACTGGGTTTATGGGTATAATTCAGTCTGATGTTTCAAAAGATCTTGATTGCCAACCGTGGAGAGATTGCCGTCAGAGTGATTCGTACCTGTCGAGAAATGGGTATTAAGACGGTTGCTGTTTATTCATCAGTAGATAAAGAATCTCTGCATGTGAGGTTAGCTGACGAAGCTTACTGTATCGGACCTGCTGATCCCAAAAAATCGTATTTACATATTCCGTCTATTATCGCTGCTGCCGAAGTCTCTGGTGCTGATGCCATTCACCCTGGTTACGGCTTTTTAGCTGAAAATTCTAAGTTTGTCGAAATTTGTAAAGAACACAAATTAACTTTTATCGGCCCCTCGTCTTATGCCATGGAAACCATGGGAGATAAGGCGACAGCTCGTAAAACCATGATGGCGGCCAAAGTACCTTGCGTGCCTGGTAGTAAAGATATTTT
>CAYMKA010000003.1:0-28690 GCA_964390935.1 uncultured bacterium | reverse complement strand
ATTCCGTTTCCAAGCAGACGCTTGCGATTGCCCCTCAAAACTTACTAGAGATGGATCGCGGGACTTGTTTACAAAATAAGGGAATGAAGGTTTTCACCATCGAGCATTTGTTGTGCGCACTTTATGCGCATCAAATTTTTGCAGTTGAAATTGAAATTAACAGTGAAGAAATTCCTATTTTTGACGGCAGCGCTAAAAAATATTTTGATGATTTAAAAAATATTAAAAAACAAAAGATTTCTGCTGCCCTTGATTCTTTGAAAATAAAAAAAGAAATAAGGCTTGAAAAAAATAGATCTTATTTATTAGCAAAACCGGCAGATCATTTTGAAATCGATTTAACGATTGATTTTCCAAAACCCATTGGAGTTCAAAAATTAAAATTTAGAGAAAAAGACTGGCAGAGTTTTGGTGAGCAGATTGCGCCAGCGCGTACTTTTGGGGCGATGAGCGATTTGGAAACACTGCAAGCTAAAGGATTATCCCAGGGCGTAAGTCATGACAATGCGGTGGGATACAGTGACCAAGGTTATACCAAACCGCTTTTATGGCCTGATGAACCGGCCCGCCATAAGCTGCTCGATTTAATAGGAGACCTTTTTGTATTGGGTCGTCCATTGCAAGCTCACATCGAGGCTTATTGCCCAGGGCATACTTTAAACGGCCGGCTTGTGAAAGCTCTGGATGCTCAGACTGATAAAGTAAGTTAATATTTCACCGTATGGAAACTCCAGCCCCAAAGTCTTTGGACATCAAAGCCATCTTAAATTGTTTACCGCATCGTTATCCCTTTTTGTTAGTGGATCGTGTTTTAGAAGTCAGAGACGGCGAATATATAAAAGCGGTTAAGAATGTCACCATTAACGAACCTTTTTTTAACGGACATTTCCCAGGGGAACCGATTATGCCCGGTGTTTTACAGGTAGAAGCTCTGGCGCAAGTGACAGGGTTAACGATGAATTCTTCTCCAGAAAATCAAGGCAAGATCGCTTTTTTTGCAGCAGTTGATGAAGTGAAATTTAAAAAACCCGTTGTACCGGGAGATCAACTTATTTTGGAAGCAGAAGTGCTTTTAGCAAGACGAGGCATTATTAAAGCGAATGCGAAAGCAACCGTCGATGGTCAAGTGACCTGCAGTGCGGTGATTACTTTGGCGGTTCCTCCAGGCCTGGAAAGTAATAAAACGAAGCTAGTTAATGAAAATATTCATCCCACAGCCCAAGTTCATCCTTCGGTTAAACTTGGCAAAAATACCAAAGTGGGCGCCTACACCATCATTCACGAAAATGTGGTAATTGGGGACGATAACGATATTCATTCGCACGTAGTGCTTTATGCCAATACCGAAATTGGCCATCGAAACCAGATTCATTCTGGAACCGTCATTGGCGATGTTCCGCAGGATTTGAAATTTGGTAACGAGTATTCGGGAGTCAAAATTGGCGATGAAAACCAAATTCGAGAATATGTCACCATTAACCGTGCCACCGGTGAAAACAAATTCACAGTGGTCGGCAATAAAAATTTATTGTGTTCGCATGTGCACCTGGCTCACAACTGTGAAATTGGAAATGAAGTGGTGATTGTCAGTCTGTGTCAGTTAGCAGGACACGTGGTCATTGAAGACAAAGTCATTATGGGCGGCATGGTCGGCGTGCCTCAATTTGTGCGCGTTGGCAAAATGGCTATGATCGGCGGCTACTCGCGGCTGTATCAAGATATTCCACCTTATATGATGACAGCAGGAAATCCCACCGCAGTGGTGGGCGTTAATTTGATTGGCTTGAGACGCAATAAAGTTTCAACAAGTTCGATTGATCAAATTCGTAAAGCTTATAAATTAATTTATCGTTCTGATCTCAATGTCACGAGTGCGGTGGAACAGATCAAAACAGAATGCTTAAAAAATCCTGATAATGGAGAAGAAATTGCTGAAATTAAGGGACTCCTTGAATTTATTGAAAAAACAAATAAAGGCATTAATCGTAAACCCACTGACGAAGAGATGGGCGAAATGACTTATGCCGGTCTGGTTGATGATGTTGGTTTTTTTAACAAGTTAAGGGAGATATTGATTAAAAAATGACATTCTTAATAACGCTTCTTTCATTTATATTCGTTTTTGGCATTGTGGTGTTTGTGCACGAAGGCGGACATTTTTTAATGGCGCGTCGTGCGGGTGTGGGTGTTCGTGAATTCGCCTTAGGCTTTGGTCCTAAAATTTATCGTCGTAAGTTTCATGAAACCGATTTTAGTATCGGATTATTGCCGCTAGGTGGTTTTGTCAGGGTAATGGGTTTGGATGATACCGAAGATGAAAAAGGCAAAAAAATTCCTAAGAAATTGGATTACAATCAAAAATCAATGATTGATCGTCTGCTCATTGTGGACGGCGGACCGATCATGAATTTAGTTTTATCGATTGTGGTTTTCTTTGCGCTCTTTGCAGTGATTGGTACACCGAGTGGCGTATCAAACAAAGTTCAGCTCGTTGTGGGAGATTCGCCTGCGGCTAAAGCGGGCATTCAAACGGGCGATGTGTTTTTAAAATTTAATAATCGCGAAATTACCGATATGAAAAAAGTGATTGAAACCGTTTGGGTCAGTAAAGGTCAGTCTTTAACTTTCTTAGTGAAACGTGGCGATCAAACGCTTAATAAAATTATTGTTCCCATGTATCGTCCTGAATCTGGAAAAGCGTTAATGGGAATTCAATTCGCCGGAAACAATTTTAGCAGTATGAATCCTGTGTCTGCGATTAAAAATTCTCTCAAAGCGACTTACTTATATTCTTATAATGTAATTGATTCATTGCGATTACTGGTGAGCGGCAAAGAATCAGTCAGTGCCTTATCGGGACCACTGGGCATTGCCAAAATGTCTGGTGAAATTGCCAAGGGCGGTTTTTATCCACTTTTAAATTGGATTGCAGTGATTAGTATTTATTTAGGAATTTTTAATTTATTGCCGCTGCCAGCACTCGATGGCGGCCGTATTGTCTTTTTGGGCTATGAAGCTATTTTTAGAAGAAAGCCCAACGCCAATATTGAAAACTGGATTCACATGGTTGGTTTTGTTTTACTTTTAGGCATGATGGTTCTTGTTACTGTGTTTAACGATTTGCCGAAATTGTTTTAAACTTGCGCATGCCAATTCTAAAAACTGTTTCTGAACTTCAAAATAAAGCTAAAGAAAATCGCCGCACCATTATCGAAATGCTGGCCAAATCGAAGTCGGGTCATCCGGGCGGGTCATTATCAGTCACTGATATTTTGACAGTGCTTTATTACCATGAAATGAAATTTGATCCTAAAAATCCAAAGTCAGAAGAGCGCGATCGTTTTGTTTTGTGTAAGGGTCACGCTGCACCGGCACAATATGCAGCACTTGCTGATTTAGGTTTTTTTGATAAATCGCATCTAATGACTTTGCGACAATTGGGTTCTATTTTGCAGGGACATCCTGAACGCACCCATACTCCAGGTGTTGAGACTTTTACAGGATCGCTGGGTCAAGGTCTGTCGGTGGCTAGCGGCATGGCGATGGCTTTTAAATTAGATAAAAAATCAAATCGTGTTTATGCCGTGATGGGAGATGGCGATGCTTACGAAGGTCAAACCTGGGAAGCGATGGCGACTGTTCCGCACCATAAATTGGATAACTTAGTTGTGATTATGGATCGTAACAAAATTATTACGGACGGTTCGACTGAAAAAATTAAGGGCCTCGATTCAATGGCTGAAAAAGCGAAGGCTTTCGGCTGGCATACGATAGAAATTGATGGTCATGACATTGCCCAAATTTTAAAAGCTTTAGAAGAAGCCAAAGCCACTAAAGGCAAACCGACTTTTATTGTGGCCAACACAGTTAAAGGCAAAGGCGTTTCGTTTATGGAAGGTAAAGAAAAATACCATGGAGTCGCTCCGACTCAGGAAGAAAAAGAAAAAGCCCTTTTAGAATTGGCTTAGGTCGCACAGAAACACGCTTCAAACTATAATCTGACTTAGCATGTCTTCTAAAATCAAACTTGCTCAAATTGGCATTGGTCGTTGGGGCAAAAATTTACTGCGTAACTACTCTCAAATGCCGGAAGTCGAAGTTAAGGTCGTTTGTGACTTTAATGAACAGTTAATTGATGCGGCAAAACAAACTTACCCTAATCTTAAATTTACTTTAAAAGATGAAGATATTTTTAATGACCCAGAAATTCAGGCGCTAGTGATTGCCACGCAGGCTTCCACTCACTTTGAAATCGCTAAAAAAGCACTAGAACGGGGCATCCATGTTTTTATTGAAAAACCCATTGTTTTAAAAACGCAAGATTTAATTGAACTGGGAAAAATAGCCAAAGCCAAAAACTTAATTCTGATGGAAGGGCATCTGCTTTTGTATCACGGGGCCGTCATTGCCATGCAGCAAGCGATTCAAAAAGGACTCATTGGCGATTTAACCCATTTATATTTTCGTCGTACCAATTTGGGTGCGATTCGCTTTAAAGAAAACGCCATGTGGGATTTTGCTCCGCATGATTTTTCAGTCGTTTATTTTTTATATGATCAAAATCCCACTGTGATCCGCAGTGAAGGCGGTGCCTATTTTCAAAAAGGCATCGAAGAAGTGGTTTTTACAACGGTCAGATTTAAATCGGGAGTGATTGCTCATTTGCACGAATCTTGGATTGATCCTTTTAAAGAACGCAAAATTATTGCCGTGGGCACCAAAGGCATGTTGGTCTTGGATGAGCTCGCCACCGATGGCTGCATTAAATGGGTTAAAAAACATGTCGAACACAATGAACACTTTAAGCACGAAGTAGAGCGTTTTAAGTACGTAGATGAAGGAGTCGAAGTTTTGCCTTATGATACCCGCGAACCGCTGCGAATGGAGTGTGAACACTTTATTGAGAGTATTCTTAATAAAAAGACACCCAAAAGCGGTTACGAGAATAGTTTAAGAGTTTTAAAAACACTTTTGTATTCTCAACAATCAATTGAAAAACAAGGCGAGGCCATAAAGTGGTAACCAAAGTCCAAATTCCAATTCTTGATTTAGCCAGACAATATAAACAAATTGGCGTCGAAGTTGAAAAAACAGTCATCGAAATTCTACGTTCAGGTCATTATGTTTTAGGATCTTACAATCAAAAATTAGAAGAAACTTTTGCAAAGTATGTTGGCGCGAAGTATGCGCTTCCAGTTGGTTCTGGAACCGATGCGTTGCTTTTAGCGCTCGTTGCACTAGGTGTGAAAGCTGGCGATGAAGTGATTACCACTCCGTTTACTTTTATTGCGACCGCAGAAATTATTTCTTACCTTGGAGCAAGACCAGTCTTTGTAGATATCGATCCCAACACTTACTGCATCGATCCTAAAGCAGTTGAAAAAGCAATTACAAACAAAACAAAAGTAATTATCCCTGTGCATTTATATGGCCAAGGCGCAGACATGCCGGCCTTAAAAGCGATTGCTCAAAAATATAATTTAAAAATTTTAGAAGATGCTTGCCAGGCAGTTGGCGCTGTTCAAAATGGTCAAAGAATCGGTGTCTTGGGCGATATTGCCGCTTTTTCATTTTTCCCTACTAAAAATTTAGGGGCAATGGGTGAAGGTGGAATCATTACCACTAATGATGAAAAAGCTTATCAAATGATGAAAGCACTTCGTGCACACGGTTCTCACATTCGCTATGAACATGAATATGTCGGCTACAACGCACGATTAGACGAGATACAAGCTGCGATTGTTTGGATAAAAACGAAACATATTGAAAATTGGAATAAGCGCCGTGGCGAAATTGCTGCCAAATATAATGAAGCTTTTGTAAAATTAGGAATCAAGACACCCAAAGTTTTTGATGGAAATTCTCATGTCTATCATCAATATGTGATCGAAGTTCCTAACCGAGATGCTTTTATTAAAACGATGAGCGAAAAAGGAATCAGCACTGCGGTTCATTATCCTAAGCCGCTCCACTTACAGCCGGCGTATCAAAATTTAGGTTATAAGGCTGGCAGTTTTCCAATTGCTGAAAAAGCTTCCAAAGCGGTTATTTCCCTGCCTAGTTTTCCTGAGTTATCAGATGAAGAAATAACGTTTATTATTGAAAGCGTAACGCAAGCCATAAGGAGCTAATAAACATGAACCCTGCTACTGTTGATCCGGCTGTTAAAGTCCAAAAAGCTGCAACGCGTGATGCGTATGGCAAAACTTTAATTGAACTCGCTAAGACCAATCAAAATATTGTAGTGCTCGACGCTGATTTATCAGGCTCGACCCGTACTGCTTGGTTTGGCAAAGAATATCCTGATCGCTTCATTAATATGGGCGTCTCAGAAGCCGACATGATTGGCACAGCCGTGGGTTTGAGTTTGGCTGGTAAAATTCCTTTTGCTTCTACTTTTTCGATGTTTGCTTCAGGTCGTGCCTGGGAGCAAATTAGAAATATGGTTTGTTTAAATAAAGCCAATGTCAAAATTGTCGTGACCCACGGCGGGATCACGGTGGGAGAAGACGGTGCTTCTCACCAGGCCTTAGAAGACATCTCCATTACCCGCGCCATACCTAATTTAAATGTAGTGGTTCCGGCTGATGCGTATGAAACGGCTAGCGCCATTAAAGTGGCGGCAGCAACGGAAGGTCCTTTTTATATTCGCTTAACTCGCAACGATATTCCTTATTTATATCAATCGGTTGATGATGCCAATTATCAATTGGGCAAAGTCCGAGTTCTGAGAGAAGGTAAAGATGTCACCATTGTTGGCTGTGGCCAAATGGTTTATTTCTGTTTGCTCGCTGCAGAAGAATTGGCCAAGAAAAATGTTTCAGCGCGAGTCATTAATATGGTTTCGATTAAACCGATTGATTCAGATTTAATTATTAAGGCTGCTAAAGAAACTAAAGGCTTTGTCACCGTTGAAGAGCATTCTATTTATGGAGGGCTTGGTTCGGCAGTAGCTGAAGTTTTAGTTCAAAATCATCCTGCACCTGTCAAAATGATAGGGCTAAAAGGTTTTGGTACTTCGGGTCCAGCTGAGAAGCTAATGGAACATTTTGGTTTAACCACTGAAAAGATTGTTGAAGCAGCACTTCAATATAAATAAGATAAATAGGGGGAATTAAGATGTTAGTAGCGAAAATTTTTCCGTTTTTAGATTTAATTCAAAAACAAAATATGCAAAGTTACTTAATAGAAGAAGCTCGCCGTAAGGGAGAGTTTTTTGTTATTAAGCCCGCTGAGCCTGTTGAACGCCCAGAAATCGAATTGGTTGAAGATATTAATCAACGCTAGTGATTCGTTTTCAAAACGTCTCAAAAATTTATCCCAATGGGACGGTTGCCCTTAAAAATGTAAGTCTTAGCATTGCCCGCGAAGAGTTTGTGTTTTTGGTGGGCAGCAACGGCGCAGGCAAATCGACACTACTGCGCATGCTTTACCGCGCTGAAAAGCCATCGCATGGCGATGTCTTTGTCGATCAGATCAATGTTGCCAAAATACCTAAGCACAAAGTGCCCTTTTTGCGCCGCAATATTGGAATCGTGTTTCAAGATTACAAACTTTTACCTAACCGCACGGTCTTTGAAAATGTAGCTTTTGCACTGCAGGTGATTGGCGCTCCGCAATTACAGATTAAGAAAAAAGTTTATCAAATGCTCGAGTTAGTGGGTCTGACTAAAAAAGCAGATTCCTATCCTCGAGAAATTTCGGGTGGAGAACAGCAAAAAGTTTGTATTGCCCGGGCGCTGGTGAACAGCCCTAAAATATTACTGGCAGACGAACCGACCGGAAATTTGGCTCCTGAAGCCACCTGGGAAATTATTCAACTTTTAAACCGTATTAATTTACGAAATACCACAGTGATTGTGGCGACACACGATCAATCGATTATCGACAGCACTCAAAAACGCGTGATTACAGTCAGTGAAGGTCAAATTTTAAACGACGATCGGGTGCAACATGCTCTTTAGTCAATTTGAATTTTCTATTTCAGAAGCCTGGAAAGGTTTTGTGCGCGGCGGACTGATGACGCTTATTGCCACTTTCTCAACTACGGTGGCACTGCTGATCTGTGGTATTTTTATTATTTTACTAGTGAATATTCATCATCTCACTGAAAAAATGGGTTCGCAGTTAGAAATTAGTGTCTATCTCAAAAAAGAGACTCCGGTGAATCAAATTCCAATTATTAAAGCCACGTTTGAAAATACTCCGGGAGTCAAAGAGCTGACTTTTATTTCGCGCGCTGATGCGTGGGATAAGTTTCAAAAAGATTTTCCAGGAATCGATTTTAGAACATTGACTGACGACAATCCGCTGCCTGACACGTTTCGTATTAAGGTTGAACATTTACATCAAACTCAAGGACTGGCCAATTTATTTTCACAAAATCCCAACGTTGAAGAAGTACAGTCCAGCGGTGAATTAGCAGAACGCATGCAAAGGTTTTTTACTTTCATGCAGCTGGCCGTGGTCACTCTGATTAGTTTTATTGTCATTGCGACTTTATTTTTGGTGGTCAACACTATTCATCTGACGGTGTTAGCCCGGGATAATGAAATTTTTATTATGCAGCTGGTGGGAGCGACCAATAGCATTATTCAAGGGCCCTTTGTGATGGAAGGACTGCTGATAAGTTTAATTGCAGGTGGTTCCGCCGGCGTACTTTTAAAAATTTCCTATAGTTTGCTGATGTTTAAAATTCAAGAGCAGCTGCCCTTCTTTCCTATGACCGTCACTTCCGGCGAAGTAAATTTTATTTTCTTTGCTCTGTTTCTTTTTGGCCTTTTCTTAGGAGGCCTGGGGGGTTATATTTCCGTTAATCGTTCCATGATCCAAGAGAGATAAACAAAAGATAAGATAGAGACAAAAAAGGGGCCTTTCAAATGTTAAATTTTATGCGTAATCACGCTAGTAAGATTGTTTTATGGACCATTGTTTTTTTTGTGGGATCTTCTTTGTTGTTATCGTTGCCCAGTCTTTTTAATCAGGTGACCAATCGCAAATCCAAAGTGCAAATTGCTACAGTCAACGGGAAAGAAATTAATCACTATAAATTTAATATGGAATTTCAAGGTCGCCTGGCTCAGGTGATTCAAGATCCCAAATTAGATCGTCCTGATTTGTGGTTCTTGGCTATTCAACAATATGCCGCTCTTCAAGAATCTGTTCGTCATGCTGCCATTCTTCAAGATGCTAAAAAAAATAAATTGAGAGTTTCAGGAAGAGAGTTAAAAGCTCAGTTAGAACAGGTTCAGAAACAATATGGCTTAAAAAATGTTAAAGAATTAAAAGAAACTTTAAAGCGTAATCAGGTAAAGTGGAAAGATTTTGTCAATTTAATGAAAGAAGATATTTTAATTTCTAAAATGAATCAAAAAGCGATGGGTAACTTTGTACTCATGGAACGCGACTTAAAAGATAATTATAAAAAAGTTAGAGCTAGCCATATTCTGCTTATGAAAGATGAGAAAGTGAAAGAGAAAGATCAGATTGCAAAACTAAAGTCATTTAAAAAACAGATTGAAAACGGTAAGGCCAAGTTTGAAGATTTGGCAAAGCAATATTCTCAAGATCCCGGTTCCAAATTAAAAGGCGGCGATTTGGGTTTTTTTGGAAAAGGGCAAATGGTGCCTGAGTTTGAAAAAGTGGCGTTTACTCTTAGCGAAGGAGAAATTTCTAATCCAGTGAAAACAGATTTTGGATATCATTTAATTAGAGTCGAAAAAATTGATGATCCCGGCGTGCCGATTGGTGTTGATTTAACAGCACTGAAAAGACAATTAGAACAACAAGAAAAACAGACGCGTCTGTTTGCCTGGTATAGCAAGCTGATGTCTTCTGCCAAAGTCGAAATTGCCGACCCGATTATGAAAGCTTTGCAAGAATTTTCAGAAAATAATCGTGATGCCGGTGTTATTGAGTTGAAACGTTTGCGTGCACAATATCCTGGTGAAATTCAGGCAGATATCTTGGTGGGAGAAGCTCTTTTGGCTGCTGGAAAAAATGTAGAAGCATTAGAAGAATTAAAAAAAGTGGCACTGCGAGATCAAGTTTTAACTAAGCAGAATGATCCTTATTTAGCTTTGGTTTTAGGAAAAGCTTATTATGAAAATAAACAAGTCGGTCAGGCTCAAACTTATTTTGCTAAAGCCGAACTGTTAGGTTCTCAAAATTTGGTTCTTTTAAATGACTTAAAAGCTTTTTATGAAAAAAATAAAAATACTGCCCAGTCAAAACGTTTAGAAGCCAAAATTAAAGCAGTGAAAGATCAACGCGCATTAGCAAGAAATGTAAACGTTATCGATGACCTTCTCACTCCAAATGCTAAGCCGGCACAACCTAAAGCTAAGTAGTTTTGTTTTTTGTGTGCTTTTATTTTTAGCTTCTTCAGTAGGAGCTGAAGAATGGCGAGGGGTTTGGGTTAAAAAAGACAGTCTAAAAGTCACACAAGATGTTGAAGCCTTAATTCAATACGCCAAAAATCAACAGCTCAATACTTTATTTGTGCAGGTTTATGCCCAGGGCCGATATTTAGACGAAAATCTTATTCAAATGCTGACTCAGCAGGCTAAAGCGCAGGGGTTGGCGGTCCATGCCTGGTTTAATGTCTTTAATGTTTGGAATCAATACGGTTTTCCTAAAGAAGTCAGTGAAAACGCAAACCATCTTTACTTTAGACATCCCGATTGGTTTTTGTGCGATGGCAGAGGGAAGTCGCTGCGAGAATATCCCTTTGCGCAAAGACATCTTTTGGGGGCAGATGGTTTATTTTTAGATCCACGGCATTTAGAAGTTCAAAATGACATTGTGCAACGCCTGGATGATTTTGTTTCAAAATATGAGGTGGCCGGAGTGCATTTGGATTATTTTCGTTACCCTGGGAAATATTTTATGAGTTGTGAAAATGCGACACCTAATCTTTTGCCTGAAATTATTTCTCCTCATGAAGAAAACGTGACTCAAGTTTTAGACAAGATTCGTAAAATGCGTGACGAAAGACATCCCGGACTCCTATTGTCTGTTGCGGTAGTGGCCGATCGTTATAAAGCCTTAGAGCAATACGCTCAAAATTGGGGTCTCTGGTTAAAACAAGATAAGCTCGATTTTGTGGTGCTAATGGCCTACAGTCCGGATCGCTTGATGGTTAAAAAACAGCTGCTCAGTACTCAACTTTTAAAGGGTCAAAAAAGTTTTTATTTATATGGCGTGGGCGCCTGGCGATTAAGTAATGCCGAAATCATGGATCGAATTTACTTATCCCGCAGGCTTAACGAAAGTCAGACGTCGCAATTAAAAGGCTTTGTGCTTTTTGCCTACGATCATCTTAAAAAGAAAAATCTCGAACCTATTTTAAAATAATAAAAGTATCGAGGGTGCCTTCTTCGGTCGGGTTGGTATTGGGGTTCCAGGGATCATTAATCCATTGCCCATCCACTACAAATTTATAATGATAGTTTCCTTTTTTTAACTTCACACTGGTGGCCCAGGCATTTTTCTTTTTATCGATTAACATGGTGGTTTTTCCAGGTAACCAACTGTTGAAATCTCCTACTACTGAAACCTCAGTGGCTTTCAGATTGTGATATAAAAACTCAACTTCATTTTTTTTGATACGAACACCTTTTCCAAAGGGATTGTCGGTATCTTCAATCGGGGTAGTTTGATTTTTTTCATTCCAGGTTAAAAACTCTTCGCCAAAATCTTGATAATTCTTATTTTTATTTAATTGGCCTTTTTCGCTGGCTTCTCTAAAAAGAGGGGAGTGGGCAATTTTGGTTTGAAATAAATATTTTTGATATTTTTTGAGCTCCCCTTCTATCATTTTGGTAAATGAGGTGCCGGCTTGGTAATGAGTGATTAAAAATCGAGTGTCTAAAGGATGTTTTAGTTTTTTGTCCAAAAGATCAACAATCTCTAAAGCCCGGGCGCTGCCTTCAATAGCGAAAGCGCTTGAATCGACAGGAATAATTAATTTTGATGAAGCTAGAAAAGCATTGATCGATAAAAGACCTAACTGCGGAGGACAATCAATTAAAACAAATTGATATTCTTTGCTTAAATCTTTTAAAGCATCACGCAGTACATATTCTCTGTTTTTTTTACCGCTCCAAATTTGATCAAAAGAAAAAAGTTTAAGGTCCGCTGGCAGTAAATCCAAATGAGAATTGACTGGAACTAAAATATCTTTCAGCGATAAATTTTTGCCTTGAACTTGAAAACAATCCATTAAAGATTTTTTGGCCTTGTGACTATGTCCGCATAAAGTAAAAGTGCTGTGAGCCTGCGGATCAAAATCAATAACCAGCGTTTTTAGTTTTTTTTGTGATAAGAAATCGGCTAAATGAACAGTAGTCGTGGTTTTACCCACGCCTCCCTTTTGATTGGCAATGGAAATAATAGACATTGTGCTCCCCCCAGAGACTTAATATTCATTGATTATAGGAATAGCGCCATCCATAAGCAATGGATAAAACACCACTAAATGCTATTGCAAATTGAATGCAATAACACTATGATATCAATCCTAAATAATCTTTATTGATCAAAATTGAAGGAGTAAAAAAAATGAATAAAAAATTAATGATGGGATTTGGCTTATTGATGTTTTTGATGTTTGCACAATCTGGAAATGCTGCTGTGGATGACCGGGTTAAAGAACTTGAAAGAAAAGTGAACATTTTAACCCGAGAAATTTCAGATTTAAAAATGGGAGAGACGCCTACAGAGGTCAAAACGATTAAAACGGGAATGGGACCGGCTGCGTCAAAGGTTTATACGAAATCTTCCGGGGTTTCGATCGGTGGTTACGGAGAAATGGTTTATAACAATTATCATACGCTGTTAGACAATGGCACTCCATCCACCCGTAAAGATCAGATCGATATACTTAGAAACATTATTTATTTTGGTTATAAATTTAATGACAATATTTTATTTAACTCTGAAGTTGAAATTGAACATGCTCATAGTGCCATCGGCGGAGAAGTTGAAATTGAATTTGCCTATCTCGATCTTTTATTAAATCCGGCTTTTAATGTCCGTTCAGGAATGATGCTTGCTCCCATGGGGATTGTGAATGAAATGCATGAACCACCAACCTTTTGGTCTGTCAGTCGTCCTTATGTAGAAAGTTCGATTATTCCTTCGACTTGGTCAATGAACGGTGTGGGAATTTTTGGAGAAATTAATGATTCTCTGCGTTATAAAGTTTATATGACAGATAGTTTGACCGCAGTGACAGGCAATAATTCTGCTGTCACAGGATTTTCGGCGTCAGGTCTGCGCGGCGGCCGCCAAAAAGGAGCGAAGTCGCTTGCTGAAAATATAGCACTCAGCGCCCGTCTCGATTATGAGTTTATGCCGGGCAGTTTAATTGGAGCCTCTGTTTTTAGCGGCGCGACTACCCAAGGCAAGGTGGCTGGAGCCAATGGCAATGTATTTTTGTATGACGTGCATAGCCGTGTGCAACTGGGTCGGCTGGAAATTAGAGCGCTTTATGCTGAATCAACTTTGGCAGATGCGGATTTGATTAACGCCGCTAAAGGTTTGACTGGCAGCGCCATGATTGGCTCTAAACAAGTGGGCTCTTATGTTGAGGTGGCCTATGACGTTTTACCTCATCTTATTTCTGGAACAGAGCAGGCATTAGTGCCTTTTATCCGGCTTGAAAATTTAAACACTCAGGTCGAAACACCCACAGGCGGTAGCGCTAATGGAGCCAATATTAAAAATTACACCATTTATGGTTTTAGTTATTTGCCCATCAGCAATGTGGCTTTCAAACTTTCTTTTGAAAATGAAACGTTAGCGAGTGGTGCGGGGCAAGATTCGATTAATTTCGCATCGACCTATTTATTTTAATGAGGAAACGAGCGGGAGACGAAGTAAGCCACGGCTCCCGCTTTTTTAGGTACAATCTTGACGTGTTGCGTTTTATTATTTTGTTTTTTTTAATAACGGGTTCTGTCAACGCTGCTGTCCTTGAAACCAAAGAACATGCCCTTTGGGCGATTTTTTCTAACCCCACTGTGATTGAGAAGAACTTTTTTTTAAATGAAATTCAAAAAGAGCAAATTCAAAAACTTTCTAAATCAAAACTAGCTTCCCCGCTTATTTTGTACTCTGAAGTTTATGAAAACGATCAGTTAGTGGGTTATGTTTTTTTTGACAAACATCGTGTGAGAACAATGCCCGAAACGGTCGTTGTCGCTTTGAATTTAAAAGGTCAAATCAAACAAATTCGAATTTTGACCTTTAGTGAACCGAAAGATTATTTAGTCCCCGCCAGATGGCTGGCCTTATTTGAAAAAAAAGATTTAGATGAGTCATTGTGGATTAAACAAGATATTCCCGTGGTGGCAGGCTCAACGCTTAGTTCTTGGGCGGTTTTAAAATCGGCACGAACAGCCTTGGCCTTTTATAAAGTTGTGATTAAGGGACAGTAACTTTATGAAATACATGGAAAAAGGTAATTTTAAA
Organism: uncultured bacterium; assembly: GCA_964390935.1. GTDB lineage: Bacteria > Margulisbacteria > CAYMKA01 > CAYMKA01 > CAYMKA01 > CAYMKA01. Next base: position 14,215 of record CAYMKA010000003.1, on the reverse strand, counting down.
CAACATCCGCTGATGCGCTTAACGTTATCTTTAACGTTGGTCTTATTTACATTATTTTGGTTAACCAGTTTTGCGATGTTTTTTGTGAAAATGAATTTTGATCCTCAGTCGGTCATAAATTATTACCAGGGCAATGAAATTACTTTTCAGGTGGGAAAAAGTTTTGAAGGGTTAGTTGAGACGGCTCATATGCATTTACCCATGATGGCATTAGTGGTTTTAGTGCTCACCCATCTTTGTATTTTTATTCCCATTAAAAATTCATTCAAAATTGCGATCATTCTTAGTGGTTTTTTGTCTGCGACATTTATGGAACTCTCAAGTTTTGGAGTGAAATATCACCATGCCTATGCATGGGCCCTGGTTAAAATCGGCAGTTTTATTTTGATGCAGACTATTATTGCTGTGATGCTTTTAGCGCTTGCTGTTTATTTATGGTTTTGGCCGCACGGTGCTATTCACAAAAAACATAAAGCTCATCCTTAGGTGTTTGGCTTAGTCCGCAAAATTCTTCTCATATTATTTTTTTGGGGATTGATTTTTCTTTTTCTATTTAATCAACAAAAATCTTTTGAATATGAGAAGGAAGTCTTGGGAACTCTGTGCCGCCTGCAAATAAAAACATCTTCTGCGAAGGCCGAAAAAATTTCGCAAGAAGTTTTTTTACTTTGGAAAGACATCCAGGATAAAACCAATATTCTTGATCCTAAAAGTGAAATTTCTATTTTAAATTCTAAAAAAACCTTGAGAGTCAGTGAACGGCTATATGAACTTATTTCGACGGGATACGTCATGGCTGAAAAAACAAACGGATATTTAGATATGACCATCGGCACGTTAACGGCAGAATTATTCTCTGGAAAAAAATTATCCGATGCCGAAATTCGCAATCATTTAACTAAAGTCAATTATCGAAAAATTAATATGGATTCTAAAACAAAAACAGTTTGGATTACCGACGCTGCTCTGAAAATTGATGTCTGGGGTTTTAGCAAGGGTTATGCGGCTGATGAAACTATTAAAATTTTAAAGAAATATGGCGTTACCGAAGCTTTGATTGATTTAGGCGGACAAATGACAGTGCTGGGTAAAGAAAGAAAGGTTTCTTTGGAAGACCCTTCAAATCCGGGACACATTTGGAAAGAAGTGATTTTAAAAGATGGCCAAACTCTGGCGACCTCTAATCAAGTTTGGCAAAAAAATCATTTGTTTGTGCCAGGACTTAAAAAACGAAAAGAAAACTATATAAGTGTTTCTGTTATTGCTTCTCAAGGGATCATTGCAGATTCGCTTGATACCGCTATTTTTGTGGCAGGAGATGAGAGCATTAATACATTGACTCAAAATGTTCAGATTTTTGTTAAGAAGTAAATTATTTTTTAGCTGTTTGTCTAAATAAATTTCGAAGCGCAACTGTGGTTTGGGTATCGGTACCCACCGAAGAATGTTCTTTTAAGTGAGTTTGTAAATCAATAACTGTTTTAATTAAGATGAGGACGGCCAGGGCCCACAGCGGAGTTCCAAAAGCCATTGAAAGCATTCCGCCAAAAATAATGGTGAGGTGTACCACGACAATACGTGAATAGGGCTGAATCATTTGCTGGCCGGTGGTGACCTTTAAGTATTCTTTCTTTAAAACAAAGTTATCAATAAACGAAATAAAGTGGCTGAAAAATAACACACTTAATTGGGCCAATAAAAATAAGTTAGGCGAAAGATCAATATTAAACAAGGCCTGAATAGCCATGGCATGCCCAAAAGTAAAACCGCCAAAGTGCACGATAAAAAAGGGAATTAGAAACAGTTTTTCAAAATGAGTGGCTTCTGGTTTGGCTAAGGCTAATTTAAAAACATTGATCAGCCCAATGGCGACATTCTCTAGCCAAAAATATTTAATGATATCGGCCACGGCCCAATGCCAAAAAATAAGTCCCAGAATCGGAAAAAGGTTAGCCAGAACAAGGGCGCTGAGAGCGCGGTAACTCGAATTTTCAAAATTCATATGCGGCGATTAAAACAAATTTGAGATTACAAAGCGAATGTAAAAATAAGCATCTGACGTTAAGATATGTTCCGGAGATAAATATGGCAAATACGACACCCCAAAATAACCGCCCCCAATCAAAACCTTTAGAAGGGGTTAAAAATGTTATCGCTGTGGCCTCAGGCAAAGGCGGTGTGGGGAAATCAACGGTTTCTATTAACTTGGCGTTAGCACTAGCACACGAAGGTTTTAATGTAGGAATTGTCGACGCCGATATTTACGGTCCATCACTTCCTATGCTGGTAGGAGATATTGAAAAACCAAAGTCAGACGGACAAAAAATATTACCGACTTTTAAATTTAATTTACAAATGATGTCTTTGGGATTTTTGCTTGATGGCGAAGATCAACCGGTGGTTTGGCGCGGACCCATGGTTATGGCAGCCGTACGCCAATTTTTGCGTGATGTGTTGTGGCATGATTTAGATTATTTAGTCGTTGATTTGCCTCCTGGTACAGGTGATGCCCATTTAACTTTGACCCAAGAAATTCCACTCGATGGAGCTGTGATTGTTTCAACTCCCCAAGACCTGGCTCTCCTCGATGCTAAAAAAGGAATCGCCATGTTTAACAAAGTATCGGTGCCTATTTTAGGAATTATTGAAAACATGAGTTATTTTGAATGTCCGAAATGTCATGAGCACACTCATATTTTTGCGCACGGTGGAGCGAAGAGTACCGCTGAAAAAAATAATATTCCTTTCCTGGGTGAAATTCCTTTAGATATTAAAATTCGCCAGGGGGGTGATGATGGGGTGCCTATTTTCTTGGCTGACCCGACTAATCCTGTTTCAAAATCTTTTTCTAAAGTGGCTCAAGCAGTGATTAAATCAGTCAGTGAAAGTAAACCCCAGACAGATGCGGGTTCTGTTTTGTCAGGCATTAAACAAAAACTAACCAATCTGCGCCAAAAATCTCAAAAGCCCGAAGAGATTAATTTAACCCATTCGGTTTATGACATTGTCAGCTGGTTTCCCGAAACTGTTAATTTTTTTAAAGCTCAAAAAATTCATTTAGATGCCATTGAATCTTTAGGAGAGATGTTAAAAATTCAGGGTAAAAAAGAATCTGAAATCCAATCGATTTTAAAACTCCTTAATCAAACGGTGGGCGTTCATTAACATGCAGGCCATGCATTTTTTGGCGGTTTTTATCGGCGGCGGCGTTGGTTCGATGACCCGTTATTTTGTTTCAAGGCAAATGCTGGTTTTATTTGGCAGTGCTTTTCCGGTGGGAACACTGGTGGTTAATGTCTTGGGCAGTTTTTTAATCGGCGTGATTGCGTCGCTGATCGCGAATAAACCCCAACATGATTTGTTTCAATTTTTACTGATCACCGGTTTTTTAGGCGGTTTCACTACTTTTTCGGCATTTAGTTTAGAAACCTGGAAGCTGCTGAGCACCGGACAGCTAGAAATGGGTTTACTAAATATTTTTTTGAACGTTTTGTTGAGTATATTGTTCGTATCTCTCGGGATTCTCTCGCTTAAGCTCTTTTAAGTTTTTTTTAGTACCCGGCACTAAAAAAATAAAGTTAGGGGTTGCTAATTCTTCTAAAATTTGAAGTTTTTCTTTTTTGAAGGCTTTGATTAATTTTTTAATAGAAATGATTTCTGCTTCAGTGAAAAATTCTTTTTTTAATTTATTTTGGAGTCTTTTAATTTCTTTACTGTATTCCGGAACTTTTCGTAAAAGGGCGGCGCGAATTCTTAATTCTGTAGAAGTGCTCGCTGGGATTTCAATAACTTTTTGCAACACGTGTTCATTATAAGTAAACACTCGATTATTTCAATCTAAATTTTGCGACCCCCCAAATGGAAAGGAGGCTAAAAGCGGTAAAGGCAATGATCGCGGTGGTAACGAAAGCGAAGGACATGCCATATTTCAAGATCATCCAACCCATCAGGATATTTGCCGGCAGAGTGGCTAGACCAATTGTTAACTGCAGTGCGCCGTAACCCACTCCCCGCAATTTGGCCGGCAGTAAATCGGCCAGAAGTGCTTTTTCAACACCTTCGGTAAAACCATAAAAACAGCCATAAATAATTAAAAGAACAGCAAAGATCCAATTGCTGTGGGTGAGGCCGATGCCCAAATAAATACAGCCATATAAAAACCATCCAGCCGCTAAATAACGCAGCCGGCCGTGACGGTCTGAAAATCGCCCGATAGGAATTGCTAAAGCAGCCGCCATGATATTAAAAAAAATAAATAAAATTAATATTTCTTGAAATGCAAATCCCAAATCTTTAGCGCGTAACACTAAAAAAGCGTCGCTGGAACTGGCGATAACAAAAATAAAAATGATGATTAAATAAGTTTTAATTTCTTTGGGAAAATCTAATGACAAGTAAATCTTAGCTGGGGTGACACGCCGGTTGGCCGGCACCCAAAATGTCACCAGCAGGCAGGCCATCAATCCAAATCCCAGGCCCAGCCAAATAATTTGATGAAAATCATTTAAATTAATTTGGGCAGGATTAATACCCATTGCAACGACTACTACCAGACCTGTTACTGCTCCAAGTGTGTCTAAAAAACGATTCACTCCAAAATCATTGCCAGATTTTTTTAAAATGGCGGCATCAGCAATCATGGCATCGCGGGGAGCACTGCGCAGACCTTTACCACTGCGGTCAAAAATGCGCGAGAGTCCTAAAAAAAAAGGATGAGTAGAAAAGAGTAAAGTGACTTTGGCTAAAAAAGAAAAATAATAACCGCTCATAAGCAGCGGTTTGCGGGAAGGTAAAAAATCTGAAATCCATCCAGAAAAGCCACGGATAAAAATACTGGCCGTTTCAGCCAAACCCTCAATCACTCCAACGATCACAGAGCTGGTGCCCAGCCCCGCAGTTAAAAAAATGGGCAGGGTTCTGGCGATGGCTTCGCTGGAAGCATCATTAAAAAAGGCCACGACTCCTAGTTTGGTACTTAAGGGGAGAGGTTGTTTGCGTTTTAGTTTTTTATTTAACGGCATGCAGGTGAATGTATTGTCAGTTATCACTATAATGCCTGTCACGGGGGTTTTTATTTTTAGACTTATTTCACTGGCTAGCGGTTCTTCAGGAAACTGTAGTTTAATCACCACAGCCACGACTTCTATTTTGGTGGATGTAGGTATTTCAGCTACTGCTGTCGAAAAAAAATTAGAAGCCTTGGGCATGGAGCCTGGTGAAATTAATGGAGTGATTGTCACTCACGCGCATAGTGATCACTGTGCCGGGGCTGCAAAGTTCTGTAAAAAATATTCGACTGTTTTGTATTCACATCCTCTCACGTTAAATATGCTCAAACGAAAAAAAACGGTAGGGTTAAATGAACTTTCTCCACTATTTGTGCGGGCAATTGAACGAGAAGAATGGGTGTTGGGAGATATCCATATTCAAAATTTTGATCTGCCGCATACTGGATGGCTGCCGGACGGCAAGGATCATCCCGGCCAGCAATTGGGATTTGTTTTTAGACATCAAGAAAAAAAATTAGTTTATCTGACCGATCTGGGAACTTTTCCGGAAGAGCATTTTGAAAAAATCAGAGGTTGTGACGGTTATTTTATTGAATCAAATCATGACGAAGAACTGCAAAAAAACTCGGGCCGTGATCCGCGTTTAATTAAGCGAAATCTCAGTGACTACGGGCATTTGTCTAATAAACAAACGGCTCAAATTTTAAAAAAAGCCATTATTCCAGGCGGCCCGACGACCGAGGTGAAAGTGCTTTTGACTCACTTAAGCGAGCACTGCAACACCCCAGAGTTAGTCATGAACACGCTGCATCAAACGTTATCGCCGGTGCAGATTCAGAAGACCAAGGTCAAAATTGCCCCCAATAGGGCTATTTCAGGATCAATTGATTTGCTCTAAAAGTTTTTGAAATTCGTCTGTAAAACAGACGATAATTCGGCATGAAACAAATATCTTTTAAAACAGTAGCGGTCGGCAAGGTGTCGGGTGTTGCCGGGGAAAGCAGACGTTTTAACGCGGCTTTTGCGCCTTACTACGAAGAAAAGCGTTTTGGATTTATAAATAGAAAAACTCTTGAATATGAATTTAATCTTTCTTCTACTAAAGATTATCTGGAAACCATTACGAAAAGATTTAGTGGTAATGAGGATCTGGTTGAAAAAATAAAAACGGCTCAGTCTCAAGACCGCCATTTTTTTCACCAAGCTGAAACAATTGCTGGTCGTGAGAAATACATCAGTATTATTGCCGGTGCGGAAATGGATATGCACACATTTAAGCGTATTACAGCACAGTTAGCGCTTGATAAGCATTTGTGGAAATGGGGCATCTCCAGTGACATGGTAATAGAAATGAATGGAGCCAAAGCAGAGAACTTCAAAGTGTATCAAGATGGTAAATTACTTAAATTTGGGATTTGGCAGAAAATTAAAAATTTTTATACAGAACGAAAAAATCCTTACGAAGTAATTGATACGGTCATGCGCTTTATTCCTCAAGTCGAGGCGCTTTCTCAACATTTAAAAGCTCAAGAAGCTCAATATAAAATGATCGGGTTATTTTCAGATATCCATACTGCTGATAAAAGTGAAATTGATAACTTTGGAGAAGAAAAAGAAGCGCATTTAATTACTCTGATCAATCAAATGATTTCAGAAAATATTCCACTTCTCATTAACGGGGACTTTTTTGAATTATGGCAATCAGTGTTTGAGCACGTGGCACAGTCTTATCCCGAATTATTTGCTTCGATGAAAAAGCTGATGCAGGTGATTATGCTGCCAGGCAACCATGATGATGAAATTATTAATTATGAAGATATGCACGATCGTGTTAAAAAATTATTTACCGATGAAGAAACAGGCAAATGCAATTTGATTATTGTGCCTCATTTTGTGCATTCTATTGGCCAAATTGATTTTATGATGACACACGGAGATATTGCCGATCCGATGAATAACAATACTAAGTTTGGAAGATATGTCGCCAAACTTGGCGCCCTCGCAGAAAAAATTCGTAATAACCCCCAAAAAGGCATTAATGATACCGAACAAGTTTTAGAAGGCGGATTAAGACGTTTTTTATTTAGTGATGCCTCAATCATTGAAGGAGAAATCATCAATTACTTTAATCACTTAATGTCGATGATAAAGCTATATCGCTTTAAGCATGGCGATAAAATTACTAATGAAATCGAAAGAGATTTGCTGCTTATTTATGGCCACACGCACGATATGGTGAAACATGTTGATTCATCATCTCGTTTACAAAGTTTACTTTATCAAGTGATCGATCAAATTGGCGAAATTAGTAAAACTATCAATGTTACTTATATTAATTCCGGAGGCGGTTCGGGAGAGAACAAAGATGCTGAACTTTTAATGAGTAAGAGTGCCTATCGTGGTAATTTAAAAAATAATTTAGAAACGGCACGTAAAAAAGCTAAGCGTCAGTTTAACCGCAAAGATATTCCTCGAGAAGATTTTACCTTTATTAATACAGCAGAGAGTGAAATTGCTTATTTGAGAGGGTATCGCAGTCCGAGAAAATTTGAATCGCTTAAAAAACCAAAATAATGAATGAAACAAATTCTTTGTTCTAAATCGATATCAGAGGGTGATTCAGGAGAGGCGCTCTGGAAAGCCCAGACTTCAAATTTTATAGAAAAACTAGATCTCAAATACTCTTTGAATGAGCCTTGGAGCATTAAAAAAATAGGCTTGTTTATTGATACCTTTAGAGATTTTTTAAAAGAGAATCCAGGATTTGAATTTGATTTTGAGGCCACTTCTCTATTGTTGGAATACTGGAGTTATGAACTACCCAGAATACATAAAATTTTTGAGTCTGCTCTAGAGGGGGGTGTTTTTGAAACAAATGACGATGAAGATTATTTAAGAAAAGCTCACGAAGAAAGTAAAAGAAAACCATTAATAGGCGAAGCCAAATTTCAAAGCTTTAAAAATACTTTTAATAGTTTTGCTGAAGATGCTGATCCTGATAGTTTTATAGCTTTCATCGAAATTCACCGAATGATCAAATCTGAAACGAGTCTATTTTTCCCGCTTCTTAAGTCTTTTCAAAATGACAGTGCTATTAACGAAAAGTGGGATAAAGATCTCATGACCAACAGTTTTAATTTTGAATTCAAATTTACCTTTCAGAGCAAAAATTTTTTAAAAATTAAATTTACTTTACCTAATATCGATATCCCTATTTCTGGAACATTTCTTGATTTCAATATAGATGACAAAGAAAATTTAATTATCCCTTAATCCTGCGGGCGCATGTGCGGGAATAGAATCACATCTCTAATCGAAGACTGATTGGTAATGAGCATGACCAAACGATCTATTCCAATTCCAAGACCGCCAGTAGGCGGTAAGCCGTATTCTAAAGCGTTTACAAAATCTTCATCAAAATCATTAGCTTCTTCATCGCCAGCTGCTTTAGCTGCTGCTTGTTTTTCAAGGCGCTGTCTTTGATCAATCGGATCAGTTAATTCTGAGTAAGCGTTCGCCATTTCCATTCGGCCCACAATTAATTCGAAGCGCTCAATAATGCCAGGTCGGTCGCGGTGACTGCGGCACAGAGGAGAACTTTCGAGCGGATAGTTAATTAAAAATGTTGGCTGGTCACAAGTGGCTTCAAATTCGTCAGGATTAACTGATGTGGCTTCTACACGACGCCATGGACGAGCAAAATTAATTTTTTGACCTTGAAATTCAATTTCGTAACTGCCGTGAATAAATTTAACGGCTTCCGAAATAATTTCTTCTGTTAAATTCATCATGTCGTTGTAATCAGCATAAGCTTGATACAGTTCCATCAAAGTAAATTCAGGATTATGTTTAAACGAAATGCCTTCGTTTCGAAAACAGCGGCTAATTTCAAAGACGCGTTCAAACCCGCCCACAATTAAACGTTTTAAATAAAGTTCAGGCGCAATGCGTAAAAATAAATCCATATTTAAGGCATTGTGGTGGGTCACAAAAGGTCTGGCGTTCGCACCGCCTGCCATCGGATGAAGAGTAGGCGTTTCCACTTCCATAAAGTTTTTTTGACTGAGTAAATTCCTGACAAAATTAATAATTTTAGAGCGAGTGTAAAAAACGTCACGGACTTCAGGATTAGAAATTAAATCAACATAGCGTTGGCGATAACGAATTTCTTTATCCTGCAGGCCATGAAATTTTTCAGGGAGTGGATGCAAAGATTTGGTAAGCAGAGTCCATTTGGTAATTTTGATTGAAAGTTCACCGCGTTTGGTCACAAAGGGATGACCTTCGAGACCAATAATGTCGCCCATATCGAGTTTGCTAAACCAACCATAAGACTCATCTCCCAGGAGATCCGCTTTAGCATAAAATTGAATTTTGGCCGTTCCGTCGAGTAAGTTTCCAAAACCGGCTTTGCCTTGAATGCGTTTACCTACAATTCTGCCGGCAATTTTAATGGTATCAGGAGCTTCTTCTTCGGTTTTTAAATGTGCCCACTTGGTCAAAACTTCTTTGACCGAATGGGTTGGTTCATAGTGATAAGCAAAAGGCGCTAAACCCGCCTTATTAAACTCGTCGAGCTTTAAACGTCTTTGGGCGATTTCACTGCCGCTAGAAATAGGTTCTGTTTGTTGAGTCATTGAGGGTGATTATATAAGGAAGAAACTTAACTGGTCAGGCATTAAAATGAGACAAACCCCTTTTATGAACGATTATATTTAAGAAGGCAGGCGCAATGCAGTCAAAGGTCGTCAGTGGAAAATCTTATTCTTTTTCTTACAAAAAATATTTAGAACAATTTAACCCCAGCCATCTGGATGCTCTTTCTTTTAGAGGGGTGACGCAGATCCAGCTACGCAAAATTTTTGGACAAATGACTGCGTACTGGTCGCAAGAAAACGAACGAGAGCTGATTACCACCGTATTTCGTCACGCCAAAGAAGCCCATAAATTTCAAAAACGGAAATCTGGAGAGGACTATATTTCGCACCCCATGCAGGTGGGCATCGTGTTGTATGTTCTGACTCAAGTGTTTGGCCGTAAAATTTTATTTCGTAACATTTTGCCTGCGACTGGTCCGGCCATTAAAAAACTGCATCGTTTGGCTTTAATTGTTACTCTGATTCATGATGTGGTCGAAGATCAGGGTTGGTATTTTGCTTATAAACAATGGCTCAAAAAATTTCCTCAAAAAATAGAAGAAAAAGTTTCTGATCATTTTCGACTTTCGCGTGAGACTATTTCTTTAAATCAGGTCAAACGCATTTTGCCTGATTCTGCTGACCAGTCCCGTTATTTTAGAGCGATGGAAGAGCAGGGTCTGACAGACCGGTTTGAGTTTAGAAAACGAATCCCAGAAATTGATACAGACACAAGACTTTCTGATCTGCAAAAGAAAAAATTAAAACATCTTTTGAAAAACTTTTTGGAAATTCGCGATAAGCATCGTCAATTGAGTCTTCAATACATTCAAGAAGAGTTTGGAGCAGATGTCGCCAAAAGCATGCGTATCATCAGTCGGCCTAATACCTTGGGTTTGACTGCTGAAAAAGTGGATATCGTGGAAGAAGTCTATTTTCTTCAATATATAAGTGTGGACCGGATTAACCGACTTTTCAAAATTTGCGATTTTGTGGTCAATTCTTATGACTTTGATTTTCTCAATGCTTATTCGCTGGGCGAATCGAGGCAAAAACTAGCTCAGTGGTTTAAGGTCAGACAGGATAAAGCACGGACTCATTATTACCCCTTACTAGAGAGATTCCCTCCTGATTTTGCGAGATGGTTTAAAAAACTCGTAGAGTTAATGCCGGTCTATTAGGCTTAATTCCCCCCTTTTTCCTTTGGCTGAAGCGTAATAGGATTACGATCCCATGCCAGACCATATTAAAAAACAAGGTTTGTACGACCCGATCAATGAAAAAGACAGCTGTGGTATTGGCTTTGTCGCCAGTATCAAAGGTGTTGCCAGTCATCAAATTGTTAAAGACGGTCTGCAAATTTTAGAAAATTTAGAACACCGCGGTGCGACCGGTTGTGAACCCAATACCGGAGACGGCGCGGGGATTCTCATGCAAATTTCGCATAAGTTTTTTACTAAAATTGCTAAAGAATTAAAAATTAATCTTCCTGAAAAAGGTCGTTATGGCGTGGGCATGATTTATTTACCGCCTAACGAATCACAAAGTAAAGCCATCCGATCTGAGTTTGAAAAAATTGTTTCACACGAAGGTCAGAAGGTCTTAGGGTGGCGTGAAGCGCCCACCAATAACACTTCTTTGGGAGATACTGCTAAATCGAGCGAACCCAAGGTATTTCAAGTTTTTATTGAAGCAAGTTCGGGTGTTAAGGGTTTGATTGATTTTGAACGTAAACTTTACGTCATTCGTAAAAAAGCCGAAAACAAAATTCGCTATGCTGAAAAGCATGTGCCTGGCGGCGAGTTTTTCTATGTTTCTTCATTATCATATAAAACGATTGTCTATAAAGGCATGCTCATGTGTGAGCAGGTGGGTCAGTTTTTTGATGACCTGCGTGACCCCGATATGGAATCAGCGATTGCTGTGGTCCATAGTCGTTTTTCGACAAACACTTTTCCTTCATGGGAAAGAGCACATCCTTATCGCTATCTAATTCATAATGGCGAAATTAATACACTGCGCGGCAATGTCAATTGGATGCATGCCCGCGAAATGATGATTAAAACCGATATTTTTGGAGAAGATGTAAAAAATATTCTGCCGATTGCTCAGCCCGACGGTTCTGATTCTCAAATGTTTGATAACGTTTTAGAGTTTTTAGTGTTGGCTGGAAGGTCTTTGCCGCACGTCATGATGATGATGATTCCGGAACCGTGGCAAGGCTATGCCAACATGGATCCGACCAAACGTGCTTTCTATGAATATCATGCGTCTTTAATGGAACCTTGGGATGGCCCGGCTTCAATGGCCACAACTGACGGTGAAATTATTTGTGCTTCATTAGACAGAAATGGTTTACGTCCTTCACGTTATTACGTTACTAAAGATGATAGTGTGATTTTGGGTTCAGAAGTAGGTGTGCTCAGCGTAAAACCTGAAGAAGTTGTTTACAAAGGCCGATTGCAGCCGGGCCGCATGCTTGTTATTGATACCAATCAAAAACGCATTATTTCGGACGAAGAAATTAAAATGCAGTTTGCTAAAGAACAGCCTTACGGAGAATGGTTAAAAAATAATTTAATGCACATCGATGATTTGCCTCAAAACGTTAAAGTGGCTGAACCAGATCACGAAACAGTTTTACAAAGACAACAAGCTTTTGGTTACACCTTCGAAGATATTAATATGCTCATTCAACCGATGGCTGCGACTGGTGTGGAAGGCCTGGGTTCAATGGGAACCGATACGCCGCTCGCGGTGTTATCCGAAAAACCACAAATGCTTTATTTTTATTTCAAACAATTATTTGCACAGGTGACTAACCCGCCGATCGATTGTATCCGCGAAGAAATTGTGACTTCGATGGCAACGACCATTGGCCCTGAGCAAGATTTGTTGCATCCGACAGAAAAAAGCTGCCGTCAAATTAAATTAAATCAGCCGGTCATTTCAAATGAAGAACTCGCTAAATTAAAAGACATTAAAGTCGCCGGATATAAATCAGCAGTGCTTCCGATTTTGTATAAAATTTCTGGTCACGAAAAAGCTTTGGAAAATGCAGTAGAAGATTTATTTAAGGCCGCTGACAAAGCCATCGACGGCGGATCAAATATTATTATTTTGTCAGATCGTGGCATTAATGCGGAGTACGCTGCGATTCCAGCTTTACTTGCAGTATCAGGTTTGCATCATCATTTAATTCGCAATGGTAAACGCACTAAAGTAGGTCTCGTTCTTGAATCAGGCGAACCTCGTGAAGTGCATCACTTCTCTCTATTAATAGGTTATGGCGTGGGAGCCGTGAACCCTTATTTAGCTTTCGAAACCATTGATGACATGATTAAAGGCGGCATTTTGAAACTGCCTTATGACAAAGCAGTTAAGAATTTTATTAAAGCGTCAGCAAAAGGCGTTGTGAAAGTTATTTCTAAAATGGGAATTTCCACTATTCAAAGTTACTGCGGTGCTCAAATTTTTGAGGCGCTGGGTCTTTCCCAAAAGTTTGTCGATCGTTATTTCACCTGGACCCCCACCCGCATCGAAGGGATTGGCATTGAAGAATTAGCTAAAGAAGTCGAGATGCGTCATAACAAAGCGTTTAAAGAACCTCGCTATCATGTGCTGGAAGCCGGCGGACAATACAAATGGCGTAAAGACGGCGAATATCATTTATTTAACCCTGAAACGATTCACAAATTACAAGTAGCTTCTAGAACTAACAATGCAGAATTTTATAAACAATATGCGGAATTAATTAATAATCAATCACAACATCTGTGCACACTGCGCGGACTGATGGAATTGCAGTTTGCAGCTCAGCCGATTCCAATTGAAGAAGTCGAATCAGTAGAATCAATTTGCAAACGTTTTAAATCGGGCGCCATGTCATATGGATCTATTTCAAAAGAAGCGCACGAAAGTTTAGCGATTGCCATGAATAGAATCGGTGGCAAGAGCAACACCGGTGAAGGCGGCGAAGATCCGGAACGTTTTAAAACTTTGCCGAATGGAGATTCAAAAAATTCGGCGATTAAACAAGTGGCTTCAGGCCGCTTTGGTGTGACGATTAACTATTTAGTAAATGCTAAAGAAATTCAAATTAAAATGGCGCAAGGTGCAAAACCTGGTGAAGGCGGACAACTACCTGGTTCAAAAGTTTATCCATGGATTGCCAAAGTTCGTCATGCGACTCCTGGCGTGGGTTTGATTTCTCCTCCACCTCATCACGATATTTATTCAATCGAAGATTTGGCTGAGCTCATTCATGATTTAAAAAATGCCAACCGCGATGCCCGAATTAATGTGAAATTAGTCTCTGAAGTAGGCGTTGGCACAATTGCAGCCGGAGTTGCTAAAGGAAAAGCGGATGTAGTTCTCATTTCTGGCTTTGACGGTGGAACCGGCGCATCTCCTCTAACTTCTATTAAGCATGCTGGTTTACCGTGGGAATTGGGTCTGGCTGAGACTCACCAAACATTATTATTAAATAATTTACGTTCCCGTATTGTGGTTGAAACAGACGGTCAGTTAAAAACCGGTCGTGACGTGGTGATTGCTGCACTTTTGGGT
>CAYMKA010000002.1:0-32189 GCA_964390935.1 uncultured bacterium | reverse complement strand
ATCATTTATCAGGACAACCACATTTATCAGGCATGAATTTTGCAGTACGCCAATCTGCTTATAAAGCGATCGGGGGATACCGCACTGAACTTGTTACTGCTGAAGATGTTGATTTGGGGTTACGTATTCGTTCTCAAGGCAAAATTCTTTATGATTCAAGACTGGTTGTCTTTACCTCTGCAAGGCGTGTCCTGGGCATGGGAGTCGCTAAGTTTTTTTGGCATCATCTTAAAAACTATCTCAATATGTATTTTCGCGGCCATTCCAGTGCTGACTTCAAACCCTTTAGGTAAAAAACATGACCGTTGAAATGCTTTTTGTCATTTTTGCCGAACTGGTGGTTTTAATTATTGGCGGCATTTTGTCAGGGATATTGCTCGGCAAATATTTTATAAATAAAAACAAAAAAGAATTGTTTTGGGCAACTCTGGCTTTAATGGCCATTACCACTAAACCTTTATTTTTTCTGCTGGGGCAAATTTACTTTTTCTTATCGGGACATGCCATGATTTCAGGCATGATTTTTAAAATGGGCTGGCAGTTCTCAAGCATTTGTTTTGTTTTTTTTATCACGATGTTTTTAGCCACTTATTTAAAAGTTGATTTGGCTCAGCGCCGATACTTTATTAACAGCATGGGGGTCATTATTGCTATTTTTTGCTCATTTTATGAATTTGGTTCCTGGAATCTGGCTTTTGAAACTGATTTGATTTTAGATCCTCAAATCAATGCCTTTGGCCGAGATGTGATGTTAACGATTCAGGGGTTTATCTGGCTGGTCATTTTTGGCTTCTTCTCTATTGTTTTTTTCTCCAGAGTATTCACCAGCTCCCCCGCTTACCGAAAGACCGAACGTTTTAAGGGTTTTCTCATTTTAGGAATTGTGGGCCTGATGATTATTTTTACAGATGTTCCTGAAATTTGGGCTAATTTAAGAACTGTTTCAGTTTATTATCTAAGTTTAATGTGGATGGCGCTGTGGTTTATTTTTTATTACATCGGGATTAATAAACTTTTTGTATTGCCTGCGCGTATTGATTACGAATCTTAATTAATTTCTTCTAAAATAAAAAAACCCCGTTAAATTTTTAAATCTAACGGGGCTTCTAATACTAAATCAAAAGATTATTAGAAATCTTGAGGCTTAATAGTAGAACGTTTATTTGCTTTTGTACGAGTATGAGCATTTTCCAAAAGAGTATAAATTTTTTCGTTTAAAGCTTGAATTGAATCAGCTGAAGTCAAAAACTTTTTGCTTTTGTTGAACGCTTTTACTTTTGAAGTCACTACTAAAACTTCTTTTCCGCCTTTTTTTGCCATGAGAGCTCCTTTCTTAAATAAGATAGCGCAGTATAACAGAGAAGCTCTTTTACGCAAGTTATAAGCCAAATGGAGGCCTTTTAAGAAAAAGACCTAACGTTATAATCGGTCGGTGCAAATAAAAATTTTTGGGGCGGCACTTATTTGTTTTTCGCTTTTTAATTTTTCAATTGTTTTGGCTGGTTATGATGATCTTAATTTAATTAAAAGCAATAAGTTAGTTTCAGCAAATCAAAACATCAAAGTCATCCCTCTTAAAAAATACATGGAACAGCAGTCGATTAATCCTGGCGCAAAATCCGTGCCTTTAATTCAGACTCAACCCCTTAAACCACTGCCAACAAAAGAAGTGGTGACACAGACTCCTCAAGGAAATTTAAATCGCAATGGTTTTTATTTTGAGCCTGGCTACGGCCGATTAGATTATGCAACCACCAAGTTGCAGCCTCGTCAGTCGAAAGGTTATAACAAATTTTCTTTAAGGCTAGAGCCCCGTTTGGGCTATCGATTTTATTTGGGTGACAGCTTAACTTTAGAGCCTTATTTGGGTGGCGAAATTTTATATGGCGGCGATCAAGAAGAATATTTTAACCATGTCGCCCCTGCTCTTGGTTTGCGTACCAAACCTTTTCGGGGCAACAATGCTTTTAAAGACGGCTTGTTATCTTTGATCGACGATTTTGAATTGTATGTTTATCAGGCTACGTACAGTGTTCTGAATGATAAAGGACCTGATCCTTTGATTGTGCCTTATGCGCCTTTTCCTAAGACTGGTCCCAATGACGACACGGTTTATGGTTTTCGTTTTTACAAAGAATTAAAACAAAAAAACTTATGGCAAGACTGGTATTTTCGAATGGATCATCGTCAAACCGATTTTAGAGCGACCAACTATGATGACTGGTTAATTTTATCGACTGGGAAAATGGGTTTTAATTTTAATGAAAATAAACCTATTTTAGAGCGACCAACTATGATGACTGGTTAATTTTATCGACTGGGAAAATGGGTTTTAATTTTAATGAAAATAAACCAGGTCAAACAGATTTGTCGATTTATTATGGCTTTGAAACATTTAAAAATTTAAGAGGGGTATATTATTTTCAAAATACCTGGGTAAACATCCTAGGCTTTCATTACAAATTTGCCTTTGATCCCAAAGGTCAAAATGCTAATTGGATGCGTTTTTTCGCAGAATACCGTCTGCCGATTTATATGGTTTTAGCCCCTTATGACATTCCCCAAAACGATATCCAAATTGGCGTGGAATTCTGGAATCAGTAAGCTAAATAGCGTTCAGCCCATAGCTCAGAGAATCACTTACAGGTATAATTGACCCCTTTTGGAATATCATTTTAAGGAGTCAATTTAATGGAACAAGTTACGAGCGATAAAATTAGAAATCTGGCAATTATTGCCCACGTTGATCATGGAAAGACCACTCTGGTTGATGAACTTTTAAAACAAAGTGGCACGTTTCGTTCTAATGAAAAAACTTCTGAACGCATGATGGACTCGATGGATCAAGAACGTGAACGCGGAATCACGATTCGTGCTAAGAACACCGCGATCCATTATCGAAACGAAAACATTGATTATAAAATTAATATTGTAGACACTCCAGGTCACGCTGACTTTGGCGGAGAAGTAGAGCGTGTCCTTCAAATGGTTGACGGTGTAGTGCTTGTCGTGGATGCGGTTGATGGTCCAATGCCTCAAACAAAATTCGTACTTCGTAAGGCTTTGTCTTTAGGGCACAAAGCCATAGTTTGTATCAATAAAATCGACAGACCCAATGCTCGTCCGAGCTGGGTGTTAGATAAAGTTTTTGATTTGTTCGTTGCGCTCCACGCTAATGACAATCAGCTCGATTTTCCAGTGGTGTATGCATCTGCTAAAGAGGGCTATGCCAAATTAGAATTGACCGAGCCAAATACCGATATGCGTCCTTTGTTTAACACGATGGTGAAACATATCCCTTCTCCCAAAGGAGATATTAACCAAACCTTTCAATTTTTAGCGACGACTCTCGATTACAACGATTATGTGGGCCGTCTGGTGATTGGAAAAATTTTTAATGGCCAAATCAAAGTAGGCGACTCGGTGATGTTATTAAAAAGTAATGGTGCCCATAAACAAGCGCGTATTACTAAACTTTTTACTTTTCTGGGCTTAAAACAAACTGAAATTGAATCTGCCGGAACAGGCGATATTATTTCGTTGGCTGGTCTGGATGAAGTGGAAATTGGCGATACCGTTTCGGGCGTGACTGAAAATCCTCAACTCATTCCAACAGTAGCTATTGATGAGCCGACTGTTTCGATGTTTTTTATGGTGAACAATTCTCCGTTCGCTGGTAAGGAAGGCAAGTTTGTTACCAGTCGTCATTTGCGCGACCGTTTATACCGAGAATTAAAAAGCAATGTTTCGCTGCGTGTCGAAGACACCAGTGCCGCAGATAAATTTAAAGTTTCAGGACGTGGTGAATTGCATCTCACTGTTTTAATTGAAAGTATGCGCCGTGAAGGTTATGAACTGGCTGTTTCAAAACCAGAAGTAATTTTTAAAATGGAGAATGGTCAAAAAATGGAGCCAATCGAAATGGTCATGATTGATGTGGATGAAGAATATTCTGGTGTGGTGATTGAAAAAATGGGCTTACGAAAAGGCGAAATGACCAATATGGAAACCACCACGAGCGGAACTCATTTAGAATTCAAAGTTCCTTCGCGTGGGCTGATTGGTTACCGCAATGAATTTTTAACCGATACTCGCGGAACGGGAACGATGAACACTTTGTTCGACGGCTATGAACCTTTTAAAGGTGAAATTGAAGTTCGCAATACTGCAGTGATGGTTTCTACTGAAACAGGCAAAACCGTAGCGTTTGCTTTGTTTAACTTACAAGAACGCGGACAATTGATTTTAGGTTCTGGTGTGGAATGCTATGCCGGAATGATTATTGGTCGTGCCGCAAAAGATGATGCCGACATGGAAGTCAATCCTTGCAAAGAAAAGAAATTAACTAACGTTCGTAACAAAGGGGCAGAAGAAGCGGTTGTCTTAACCACTCCCATGAAAATGACTTTAGAGCGTGCGATTGAATTTATCGGCGATGACGAATTGGTCGAGGTGACTCCCGAGTCTATTCGACTGAGGAAGGCAGAGCTCGACCCTAATTTACGAAAACGAAAATCTAAAGTAACGGCTTAAGCGACGTTAATCGTAATTTCTTTTTCTTTTTTTTCTTCGAGCTTAGGTAGTTTTATTTCTAAAACACCGTTTTTGAAGTCAGCTTTAATGGCAGAACCATTGACGTCGCTGGGCAACGAAACACTTCTTTCAAACTTTCCAAAAGAACGTTCGCGGCGATAGTAGTCTTCTCTTTTGACTTCCTTTTCATTTTTGCGTTCTCCGCTAATGGTGAGAATGCCGTCTTTGAATTTTAATGAGACATCTTTTTTATCAAGACCTGCTAAATCAGCTTCAACGTAATAATTATCTTTGTCTTCATGGATATCAAGTTTGGGAAAATTAACAGCCCATCCCGACTGGATATCAAGAAGCTTATTAACGTCATCCTCCCAATTAAATAGATTTCCAAAATTTGATCTGACAAGTGCTGGTAACATATTCTCCTCCTTTTAAATTTTATAGAACGGTTAGGAAAGTTCATTTTTAATGCCGGAAACCGTCAACAAATAGATAGAAGGGAGTGGCGTAGACTGTCTAAAAACTAAACAAAATAAATTTTGGACTGTCTATGAATTAGACAATTAGCCTCTAAAAAATATAAACCAGACAAAGATTAAAAGCGGCAAAAGAATAGGCAGGGCATATCTAAAAATATAACCAAAAAAACTAGGGGTTTTGACTTTAGAGTGCTCCGCAATTGCCTTAACCATAAAATTTGGCCCATTTCCAATATAGGTCATGGCTCCAAAAAAAACAGCAGCGACTGAGACACCAGTCACAAAGTGATTACGGACGGGATCAGAAAGCATTAAGGCGACATCAGAAAATTGATCGATCGATAAACCATTTAAAGCAAAGGCAGTCGTGAGAAAGCTTAAATAGGTGGGAGCGTTATCCAAAACAGCAGATAAAATTCCGGTAGCCCAATAAAATTGGCCATAACTATTAATCCCCAAATGTTGAGCATGGTGACTTAAGTATTCTAATGCTGGAATCATTGTGGCAAAAATTCCGAAAAACAAAAAAGCGACTTCTTGAATAGGATGAAAATTAAATTCATTTTGTTTGTGAATGATTTTAGGTGTTAGTTTTAAGGAAAGACTGGCCGCAAGAAGCATCAGTAACTCTCTTAAAAAAACGGGTTTGGGAATAAAAACTGCGACTAAAATAAGTCCAATCAATAAAAAATTTCTTTTGCCTGTTACATGAATTCGTTCTGGGGTTTTAATGCGGGCCTGAGCTTTTTTTGAAAGCTTACGAAAACTGCTCGAATCAAAAAAATAAAAAAAACTTAATAAATAAATCATGGCAATGACCCAGATGACCCAAATATGTTCAAACACCCAAAAAAATGGAATGCCTTTTAAAAATCCTAAAAAGAGCGGAGGGTCGCCGATGGGAGTCAAAGAACCTCCTAAATTACTGACAATAAAAATAAAAAAAACAATGTGAAAGGGTTTAATACGGTTTTTGTTCATCCGGATAAAAGGCCGAATGAGTAGCATAGAAGCCCCAGTGGTCCCAATCAAATTGGTAAGAATGGCCCCGATACTTAAAAGAAAAATATTTTCTTTAGGGGTGGCAAGTCCTTTGACATCGATATGTATTCCTCCCGCCACAATAAATAGAGAACCAATTAAAAAGATAAAACTAAGATATTCAAGCCCTGTATGAGATAAAACATGAAAATCTTTTAGGCCAACGGCGTAATAGGCAATGACCATTAATCCTAAGCTGATGGAAGTATGGGCATAATATTTTTCCCAAAAATGCTTGTTGATAAAAGGCATGACGGCAATGAGGGTTAGCAGAAGCACAAATGGAAAAAGTAAAAGTAGTTCACTCATCACGTCATCTTAATCATTGAGGGTTTTTCTGTAAATTAAGAGCGTAATAGCATATAAAAATAGTGAAATAAATTTTTTGGTATCACGATAACTATCACCATGATTTTATTATCTAAAATGATTCAACATCCCCAGATGTTGTCATACGATTCTTTTACAGCCTTGAGAAATGCCATGCCAGTCACTGTTAAACCCGTAATAGAATTTAAAGAACGTTATCTTCCCTCAGATTTAATTGATGAAGAAAGTTTGGCCGGGACGTTCACAATTTATTCTCGAAACGTATTTATGGATTCTTTAGGTGACAGGGTTCTGGAGCTGATAGTCGATCATTTAAAATTTGCAAATCAATACCATGGGTTTCCGTCCAATAGGGACACTATCGAAGCGTTTAAAACCAATGACCGTCTAAAACAAATAGCGATTAAAATGGGTCTGACAGATTGGATTTTTCAAATAGATCGTCGTGGGTATATCAAACGTTCTAAAAAGGGATTAGCAGATGTTTTTGAAGCAATCATTGGGGTTATTTTTTTAAAATTAGGCTATCAACGTGCTCTTCATTTTTTTATTAGTTCAGATAAATTGTTTTATAAAAATCCTAAAACGATAAGAAACAGCGTTGATGATTATTTTGCTTCAAAGAAAAATGACAAAGCGAGTATAAATTACAATCAGGTTCTTAAACTTCTGCTTCGTAGCGTTGAAGAAAAACCACTTTTTTTTCAGAGAAATGATGGCACCGTCGATTATTGGGATGCAGATAAAATCAGTAAATATTTTATTTTAAAAATAGAGCCAGTCATTATTCGTAAAGTGAATGGTTATGCTTCCCAAATTGAAAAGGTATATCGCTTTGGTTTTCAATACGTTTGGGAAAAACTATATGCCCGGCGACAGGATGTGGTCCATATTTTAAAAAATTACCGTGGAGAACCGTTAATTGCAAGTGATCGGGTGAATGAATTAATGAACGATACTTTATCTTCAATGGGGACAGCCCATTAATATATTAAAATGATTGTCTGTTGATGTGACGCATGATGCGATAGTGTAGCTTTTTATTAGGGGTTTCTGCTTTTTTATCTCTCAAATAAAAATCTTCAAAAATAACCCTCTTTAAAACAGGTTCGAAAAAACCATAAATTTCAAGATTATTTCCAGGTGCTTTCATCTTATATTTGAGAAGATCATCTGTATCTGCAGATGAATTTTTCATTAAAACAATGCCCTTTTTATTCTTATGGTCACTACCTTCATAACCACTACGATTAACGATATTAATTAATTTTTGAAATTCTTCACGGAAAAAATTATTTTTAAGTTCTTTCAATATACACGGATGAAAAGAAAAATGGATAAGTGTGGTGGGAAAACCATTTTGAGCAAAGTAAACTTTTTCAGCTTTTAAATCTTTAAGTGAAATGTTTTTTGATCGGATGCGCCCTTCTTTACCGGGAGCAGCAGGTAATTCGGATACAATTTTCAAATGCAGCCACATCTAATATTTATCGTAGATCCTGTAAATTTGTTGCATAATTATCGTCATGCTTATTTTGGCCATTGAAACCTCTTGTGATGACACTTCTCTTGCGCTGGTTAAAAACGGCAAAGAAATAGTGGAAACTTTTACTTCGACTCAAATTAAAGAGCATGAACTTTATGGCGGGGTGGTGCCTGAGGTTGCTGCCCGTGTCCACGAAGTGTGGCTGCCGTTGATACTCCAAAAAATGTCACTAAAAGAGAAACAAATTGATGCGATCGCGGTGACTGAAGGGCCGGGTCTTCATGGCAGCCTCATGCTGGGACAGATGATGGCCAAGTCGCTGGCATTTTTGTTGCAAAAGCCGCTCATTAAAGTAAATCATTTGGAGGGCCATATTTATTCAAACTTTATTGAAAAGGATCCTGTATTTCCGGCGATGGTTTTAATTGTTTCAGGAGGCCATACCCATCTTTATTTAATGAAAGGTCATAGCCAGTACGAACTCATTGGTAAAACAAAAGATGATGCCGTGGGAGAAGCATTTGATAAAGCCGCGCGAATGTTGGGCCTTGGTTATCCGGGAGGACCGGCGATTGAAAAACTGGCTCAAAACGGAGATTCTCAAAAAATAAATTTTCCTAAAGTGCAAATGCCTCAATTTGACTTCTCTTATTCGGGATTAAAAACAGCTGTTTTGCAGATGATTAAAAAAGATCCAGGAATTTCTAAGGCAGATATCGCGGCTTCGTTTCAAAAAGCAGCTTTTGATCAAGTGATAAACAAAGCCATCGAAGCTTGCTTAACAAGCAAGGTAAAATATTTGTTTGTGGCAGGTGGCGTTTCGGCCAATCAGTATTTGCGAACTGAATTAACCACTCGTGCTAAACAAAATAATATCGAAGTGTATGTTCCGCCCATGAAATACTGCACTGATAACGCATCAATGATTGGAGTGGCGGCCTATTACAAATCTAAAGATGAAAAAAACTTTTCGCCCTTAGATTTTTCAGCTCAACCTAGTTTGAAGCTGGGTTAGGATTCTTTTTTCTCTCGAACGAACTTTTTTCGCCGACTTCGTGGCGATATTTGGTGACGGTTCTGCGTTTTATATTAATGCCCCGTTCTGCTAACAAATTGGCTAATTTTTGGTCTGACAAATCTTTGTGTTCTGTGACCATTCTTTTAATAATCGCTTTAAGTTGGTAAGGCGAATAACCGTGCACATTGCGCGGACATAAATATTTGAGCGGAAAAAATCCTTTGGGGGTTTGAATATATTTACTCGAACAAGTTCTGCTAATCGTCGAAGGATGAATCCCGACCATTTCAGACAAGGTGCTTTGTTGCAGGGGTTTTAACCAAAAAGAACCCAGTTCAAAAAATTCCTGTTGAGTCTCCACAATCGTGTTTAAAATTTTATTAATTGTCTCAATACGACGCTCCAGGTTATAAATTAAATCTTTAGCCGCCTCTAGTTTTTGTTTAACATAATTTTTGGTTTCAGCATCCACGCCGGGATCGTCCAACATTTTTAAATATTGCTCATTAATACGGAGTTGCGGTCCCTTTTTTTCTTCCAGATTAATACCTTTATATTGTCCGGACTCAGTTTTAAAAACAGTAAATGAGGGAATTACAATTTCAGGACTATGGCTGCGTGTGAAAGCAGAGCCTGGATTAGGATTTAGATTTTTTTCAATAAAATCAGCAATGCGCTGTACGCCTTCGACAGGAATTCCTAGTTCTTGTGCAATAGGTTCAAATTTTTTCTTCGTTAAATCTTCAAAATGATATTTAACGGCCTTGTAGATCACATCCTGAAGTTCTTTACTGTCAAAGTTATACTCATTAATTTGAATGATCAGACATTCTTTAACGTTGCGGGCACCGACTCCGTCCGGCTCAAAGCTTTGAATGATTTCAAGTAAGGCATCAATGTAAGTTCTTTTGACTTGATGTTTGTCCATCAGTTCTTGTCTGAGTTCGGGATAGCCAATAATAAAACCACGGTCGTCTATGGCTTCTAATAATTTCTCACCGATCTCATATTCTAGCGGACTTAAATTCACTAAACGTAATTGCGACATCAAATGTTCAAAAAGAGTCATCTCGCTGCTGCGAAAATCCATTAACGGATCATCAGGGTTATATTCTTTTTTGCCAGAGAGCGGCATCGTTGCACTCAGCGCTTTGGCATACTCCATTAATTCATCATTTTTAGTGACTTCAAGAACCGGGTTTTCATTTTTTTCTTGATCAATTTTTTCAAGCAGCTCTTGGTAAGGTAAATTAATTGTTTTGAGCAGCTGCAAAGTTTTGGGAGATAAAATTTGCGTCAGCGTTTGCGAGAGCGTCAGCCGCGGCTGCATTTGTAAATTAATTTTCATGAGATCTAATTATGAAGGATTTTCTGTTATTTCCAAAAGCGGCAGTAAAATTCTAATCGAAGTGAAATCGCTCAGTGCTGTGCCAGCACTGTCCGGGAGCGGTTCATTAGGATCCAAACTCATTTCAGGCATGGGCTCCCATTCGCCATTTAATTTTTTTACTTGCACAAGTGTTCGCGAAGCTAAATTGTTTTTCCAATTGGGCGAACTGCTCAAATCTTTGTCAAAGTAACTGGGCATAATAAAATTTGAAAATAGGGGAGCAATCCCTTCTGTGCTGGGAGAATTGCTGTCCGCAGGCGCTACGATCATCCACTGAGTTTGAGTTAGAGCTTTTTTTAATTCAGGACTGTGCCCGTGTTTACTGGGAATAATTTGAAATCCACCTACCATGCCGGGTTTAGCCGTTGAAATATCAATCACGCCACTATGATTGGCTCGAACTCTGCCGATGCCGGCAAATTGGGTTCCTAAAAAACGACCGATTCCTAAAACGGGTTTTAAAACCTGGCCAATGATTTGAGTTTTGCCGTTTAAATATTTTAAATAAATTTTCCCCCCTAATCGATTTTCAAAAATAATTTCAGATGGATAAGGATCAGGACGTGAGGCAATAATGACTATTTTATCTTCAAGACTGGGCACATAACCCTGCGGGATGAGCTCCAACTCGTTATTTTTTTCAACATAAACTAAATTGCCAACCCAAGGCGAATAACCTCCGCCAAAAATTTCAGAACCGGCAGGCAAGTTGGTAATAAGAGAACTTTCTGGATTTAAATAAGATTGAAATTGATCTTGCGCTGTTTTTTTAAATTCTTTGGGCAAAATGCTAAAGACCACCCCTTTTTGAGTTTTTAAATCTTGGTCGGTTTTAATATGGATGGCATTAACAGCCGTGGCACACACTTTAGAAATTTCAGCCCAGCCTGAGGCTGTAAAACCAGCCGAATTAGTTTTATTCACTGCCTGAAGGACGGTGCCAATTTCTTTCCAATCTTTGCCAGAATTTTTAGAAATACTAATTTTTCCATTCACTTTATTTTCTAAAGAAATTCGAAAAACTTCTTTTAAATAAAAAGAGTTTTGATCCCGTAGTTCCTGAGGCAGTCCGCTATAAGGCTCAGTTGCGAAAACAGAATTTGAAAAAAGAAAAAAAGCGAACGCTAAAAAATAAAAAGCTTTTAGTTTTACCAATTACGGCTAGCAGTAAAAATATCTAAATCTAAATAGTTCACTGGATTTTGAGGGTAATTCCAAACACGCACTTCGTAATGAGAGTGAGGCCCTAAAGATAATCCTGTTCTGCCGACATAAGAAATGATCTGACCTTTTTTAACTTTTTGACCAATGTTTGAAACAGCAAATGCTGAGTTGTGAGCGTAGAGAGTTGAAATGCCATAACCGTGATAAATCTCAACCGCTAAACCATAACCGCCGAGCCATCCCAGTCTCACGACTTCCCCGTCTGCAGTGGCGCGAACCGGAGCTCCCATGGGGGCCGGCAAATCAATACCGGTATGAAATTTAATCAGGCCTGTGATCGGGTGTCGTCTGCGGCCAAAGTTTGAAATCACAACGGTTGAAACAGGTTTAATTGAAGGGGTCTGAGCAAAACGCGCTTTATATTCTTTAATAACATTGCGCAGCGAGTTATAGCTGTCTTTGCGTTTGGTTAATTCTTCCGTTAAAAAACTAACGAGTTGATCAACTTTATGAACTTGAGGCTCAAGAGTGAGTTCTTCACCTACTTTGCGCGGTTCGACAAATTCAATTTTGGTAAAAAGCGGCGAGTTTAAATCTTTGGTTTTCACTCGATCAAAAAATGATTTCATTTGTGAAATAAAAATAGGTTCAGTCTCAAGTCCTAAAACTTTTGATAAATCATTAATCCATTTTCCAGCGAGTTTACGAGGCGTCATGCCATAGTAGCTGGCATCTTCGGGTGTTACCGCAAACACTTCATCTTTGCCATAAAACACACGATAAATATTTTGAGAATCATTACGATAAGTCAGACGAGTGAAAGGCGATTGATCTTGATAAAGTTTAAAAATATTTTGCTCTAAAGACTGCGCACGCTTAATGGCATTAGGGTTAAAGCTGTTATCAAAAAAAGAAAATACGCTTACGCCGTTAATATAAACTTCGGCCAGCTGGCCCTTTAAATTATCTTGAGTGGTCAATTTAATTTGAGGGGCGTGGCGAGGAACTTCTTTGTTGTTTTTTTCAACCAAAAACAGTTTTTTTCTAAGTCTAGAATCTTGGTTTCTTAACAGTTCAGCCGTAGCCTGCAATTGTTTATTTTCTTGAAGGAGAGAATAGATGGTTCGTTTCTGATCGTTATTTAAAGAGATCACTTTTTGGTAATAAGAAAGTTCTTTGGTTAATTTTCCACTGACGAGCAGCGAGCCTACTGAAAATATTGAAATCATTAAAAATGCACAAAGTAAGTTTCTTAAGTGATTCTCGGTAATTAAAAATTTATGCTTTTTTCCAAGACCATGGGAAGAAAGGAAAATTAAAGAATATTGCCGAAATAACCAGTCATTTTTAGTTTTTTTCATAAAAAACGCTGTCGAAATTATACCACGGGCTTTTGATAAACCAGCCTATATATAGGTAGGTTGTTTTGATAGGCCTCTTTTTCGCGGTTACTCATAAGGGCCCCAAACTCGATGCGCCAAGGTTCTTCAGGGTAATAGTCTTTTTGTTGGGCTTGAAAGAGTGGGTTTAGTTCAAAGTGGCCTCTAATTTCTTGTGCTAATTCGAGGACATCGGTTTGAACATAAATTTTACCCCCGGGTTTTAAAATGTCGAATAAAACTTGAATAAAGTTGGTTTGAATTAATCTTCTTTTTTGATGTTTGTCTTTTTCCCAGGGGTCAGGAAAAAAAATATAAATATTAGCCACTTTTTGGTTTTTAAAAACAGTTTCACGGCACAGCCAGGCGTTACCAAAAAGGATATGAGCGTTAGTTAAATGACTTTTTTTTGCCATTTCGTTGACATGTGGGACTAACTTATAACGAATTTCAAATCCCAAATGATTAAACTGGGGCCGTGCTTTAGCTTTTTCTAAAAAAAAGTTTCCTTGTCCGGTGCCAATTTCAAGTTCTATGGGTAATTCTAGGTTAGAAAATATTTCAGACCAGACCGGTTCAGGGGTAGGCTTAAAAATAGAGAACGGATTTACTAAGCGGTGGACTCGCATCGGCTGATTATCGAGTTTGGCATTAATTTTGCATATTCTTTTTTCATGTTATCAAAAGTTTATAGTGCGGCATTGGTGGGTCTTGAAACCATCTCGATTGAAATCGAAGTCGAAGCCAGGCTGGGAATTCCCCAACATATTATTTTGGGTTTGCCTGATGCGGCAGTGAAAGAAAGTAAGCAGCGCATTTTATCGGCCATTAAAAATGCCGGATTTAACTTTTTACCGGATAAACGACTCACTATTAATTTAGCGCCAGCCGATTTAAAAAAAGAAGGTCCCGTTTTTGATTTGCCAATTGCCATTGCCAGTCTGATGAGCCTTAGACTTTTAGAAGCGACTCTTAATATAGAAGAAACACTCATCATTGGAGAACTTAACTTAGAAGGCAAAGTAAAGTCGGTCAGAGGAGTATTCGCCATGATGGCCAGCGCCCAGAAGTTAGGCTTTAAAAATATTATTTTGCCTCAAGCTAATATCGGAGAAGTAGTTGCCATTCCTGGACTCAATATTTTTTTAGTTAAGAATTTATCGGAAGCAGTGATGGTTTTAAAAGGACAGCATCCGGCTTATGTTCCGGAGACTGATCAAAATTTGATGCCCAGTTTTGACGGCGATTTTTCAGAAATCAAAGGGCAAAGCTATGCCAAACGAGCCTTAGAAATTGCCGCGGCAGGTGGACACAATGTTTTACTGATGGGAACTCCAGGTTGTGGCAAAACGCTTATGGCAACGCGCTTTGCAACTTTACTGCCGCCACTCAGTCACGATGAAATGTTTGAAGTGAGCCGTATTTATTCGGTGGCCGGGCAAATTTTGAAAAAAAATCAAATTCAAACAGCTAGGCCGTTTCGCTCGCCCCATCATCAAGCCAGCCAAGCCAGTTTGGTGGGCGGAGGAACCATTCCTAGACCTGGAGAAATCACACTCGCTCATCGAGGAGTTTTATTTTTAGATGAGATGGCCGAGTTCCCCTCTAAAATTTTAGATACTTTAAGACAGCCTTTAGAAGCGGCGACCATTACGATTGCCAGAGCAAATGCGACTTTTGAATTTCCTGCAGATTTTATTTTGATTGGAGCGATGAACCCTTGTCCATGCGGATACATTGGTCACCCCGAGAAAAAATGTTTATGTAATAAACTCGAAATTGAACGTTATCAAAAAAAATTATCAGGACCGGTTTTAGATCGTATTGATTTGCTTGTAGAAGTTGCCCCTTTAAAACGCAGTGAATTAACAACAGCTCCTGTGGTCGAAAATTCTGAAACCATTCGCCAAAGAGTTTTAGCTGCCCGCGAAGTTCAAAATAAACGCGGCTCTTTAAATCATCGTTTAACTCCCAGACAGGTCAGGCAGTTTTGTATTTTAAGTTCAGAAGCAGTTAATTACTTTGAAAAAGAACTCTCCGAGTTTGGCCTCAGTGCCCGAGGTTATGACCGTCTTCTTAAAGTCTCTAGAACGATTGCTGATTTAGAAGGCAGTGAAAAAATTGAATGTGCCCATTTGGCTGAAGCGCTGCAATATAAGACTAAAGAAATTAAATAAAGATTAAATAGAAATAATTCCTATATGAACATTGGTGGTATTGAATCCGGACCATTTTGGTATAGAATAGGTGTCCCAAGGAGTATTTATGGTCACTCAAGAATTAGATAAACAGGTTAGTGCAGAGTCTCTTAAAGAATATGCGACCAAGTTGGCGGCTGTCCCCCAGCTCATGATTCAGCCCGAGTGGACCGATCGTGATGATCAAATTACTCTTAGAATTTCTCCTGATATTTTGCCTTACGGACAATTTAAATATGAAAGTTTAGAGCAAGCAGCAGGCTCTCCTTTAGCCAAAGCTATTTTAAATATCAAAGGTTTAAGTTCGGTTCATTTTGTTCCTAAAAAAATTACTTTAGGCCTAGATATTAAAGATGAAGAAAATCGCTGGACGGCTCCTAATGTGGCGATTGATGCAATCCGCGAACATATTAAAGCTGCTAAGTTGATTGTTGAAGCTGAGGAGTTTGCGAAATTACCTGCGCCCAAAAAAATGAGTGATGAAGATAAAAAAAGGCTTAGTGAAGGCATTACTGAATTATTTGAAAAAGAGATTAATCCGATGCTAGCTTCTCACGGCGGTTTTGTGACTTTGGTGAATTTAGATAATTTCGTGGCCTTTGTGACAGTGGGCGGCGGTTGCCATGGTTGTCACTCTGTTCCTGCCACCATGAAACAAGGGATCGAAGTCAGAGTAAAAGAAGTGTATCCAGATATAGTGGAAGTGGTCGATACCACAGACCATTCAACCGGCGAAAATCCATATTTCTAAATCCCGTTAGCGTTTAAGATAGGGGAGTGAAAAAACTTCCCGTTTATTTTTGGCTGTTGGCAGCTGTTTTTGTCTTGCGATTATTTTTAGTTTTCTTATTTCCACCCACTGCTGACGAAGCCTACTATTTATTGTGGGCTAAACATTTAAGTCTCAGTTATGTCGATCACCCTCCGATGATTTCGTTTTTAAATTTTATTTTTACAAAACTACCGATTGATCCTTTGCTCGCGAGTCGTTTAGGCTGTGTTTTATTAAGTCTTGGCATTGCGGCTGTGATTTATAAAATTTCAAATTCATGGCTGGCAGCGCTTATGTTTTGGTTAACACCCTATGCATTGGTGATGGCCTTGGTGTTAACGGTCGAAATCCCGTTTATTTTATTTTATCTTTTAACGATTTATTTTTTATTAGAGTGGTTAAAAAATCAAAAACAAACAAATTTGATTTGGGCAGGAATTTTTACAGGTCTTGGTTTTGTTTCTAAATATTCCATGATTCTTATTTTTCCAGTTATTTTTATTTTGACTTGTCTGCCTTCTGCTAAAAAATTAAAAACCATTCAAAATTTAAAATCATTTTTAATTTACACGGGCATTGCGGGACTTATTTTTTTGCCAGTGTTGATCAGTAATTTCTTTTCGGGCGGGGAATCATTTTTATTTCATTTAAATCGTCTTCATGAATGGCGTGGATTTTCAGGTTTGGGTCAGTATTTAGGAGAGCAAATTTTATATTTGTCCCCCATTTTTACAATCGCCTTGTTTAGATTATTTCGCCTTAAAAATAATTTTTCTCTTCAAGAAAAGCTGCTGTTTTGGTCGGGCGCCGTGCCTTTTGTTTTTTTTGGACTGCTTAGTTTTAAAGCTATGGTATGGCCACATTGGCCAGCGATGGCGTATGCACCTCTATTAATTCTTTTGGCGCAGAGATGGGACAGAAATAATAAGATAGATAGAAAAACAAAAATTAATTATTGGCTGATAAGCGCTGTGCTTTTTAATGTTTTGCTTCTTTCGGTTCTTTTGTTTTCTGACCCGGGAATTTTGAAGTATCAAAAGCAATATCATGAAAATAAAAAAATTATTTCTTATTTTGAAAAATTAAATGAACAAACAAAAATTAGCCAAATTTACACCGACTCTCACGGAACAGCCGGGCAACTGAGCTACTATCTACAAAAAACTGTTTTAATGCCCACAGAACTTTTAAGTGTCGATCAAGGAGTCTGGGGAAGAGGGCAGTTTGCTCGTTGGAATTTCTTTTTACAAAAGGGAGACAATGTAATTTTTTATATTGCCCCGGGAACAAAAATAGCCAGCGATCTTAAAAAATATTTTGGATCAGTTGAAGAATTGTCATGGCCTGCCATTGTCGGAATTGAAAAACATCTTCTAAATAAAAAATTTTATTTAGCCAAAGGTTTTAAACTGGATCATCAAAAAATTTAAGATAAAAAGTTAAAAATGATCAATCAAAAATATTTAATCGGACTGTTGGGAATACTGGCCTTTTTTTCTTTAGCCACACTGTCTTTTAATGCCCTGCAACCCGATGATGCCTCGATGTATGCACTAACGATTAAAAACACGGTTTTGCATAACCAGTGGTTGATGCCACTTTTGCAGCCAGGGGACCCCGCTTCTTTTTTAGATAAACCGCTTCTAGGAATTTGGCTGCAGGCTATTCCGCTAATGTTCCTAAAATGGATAGGGATCCGTGTTCCGGCCAGTGAAATAAGTGTTCACATTCCTAATGTGCTTTATTATTTGCTTTTACTATATGTTTTTTATTTTTTTCTTAAAAAACAAAAAGATGATGAGTTTGCTCTAGTAGGAACTTTTGTTTTAGCAACCACACTGGCCGTTTTTGTTTATAGTCGAACCCCTAAACTAGATATCTTGTTAACACTTGCAATAACCTTGGCTCAATTTTATTTATATCGATTTTGGAAAGACCAAAAAAATTGGAAGCTCTTATGTTTTTGGGTCGCGGTTGGTTTTTTGATTAAAAGCGGGTTTGCTTTAATTTTTTGTGGACTGACTTTTTTAAGTTTATTTTTAATAGACAGAGATTTTAGAGATAAGTTTTTGAAATTTTTATTTCAAAAAGAATTTTATGTCGGCGCTGCTTATTTTTTGCTGCCAGTCGTTATTCTGATGGGCCTGCCTTATTTTGCGGCTCCCACTCAATACGGAAGTTATTTAAAGAGTGTGTTGTGGCAAAGTAAATACAATACCAGTTATCTGGGGCTAGGCATGCACGGAACTATTTTAGGCTACGTGATCTTGGCTTTTTTCCCGTGGACTGTTTTTTTGTTTAACAAAAACCTGTATTCATTTCAAAATTTAGTTAAAAAAAAGAATTCTTTAGAGTTTTTTTCTCTCATCTGGTTTATTTCTAATATTTTATTTTTGTTTTTCTTTTACAGACAAAATGATTTAAGAACTTTTGTATCACTCATGCCCCCTCTTGCAATTTTAGTGAGCGGATCATTGATACAGCCTGCTACAAAAAAAATTGGCGTGGCTTGTGCAGCGCTTTTTTTTAGTTTTTTACTTTTGACACAAATCCCTCAAATTTTAAATTCCTCCGCCCTTATTCCAGTTGTGCTTTGGGTTGGTTTTCTTTTAATTGTTGCTTTTTATAGCTTTAATCCCAAAAAATATTTTTTATACGCTGCTTTAGCAGCTCTGGTCGCTGGGTATATAGGCCTTTTATTTTCAGCAGGAACAATAGTACGAAATTCAAATCCTTATATGACCTGGCAAAAAAAACTAGAAACCCGTTTTTATAATAAGATAGATTTTTATATCTACCGACCTGTAGGTCGGCCTCTTTTCATGAGCCATGATCAAGCTTATTTAGATTTTGTAAGCGGTCCAGCTGACAGGTACATAACCGATGCTCATTTTTTAGACAAGAAAACAAACTATTTTTTATTAACAGATCCTTCAAGCCTGAAGTTACTAAAACTGCCTATTCATGAAATATTATTTACCGGTCCATATTCGGTGTTGGTTTGGGTAAAATAAAAGATGAATATGTCTCCCGCTAAGATTAAAAAAGCTCTTTTTGGTATTGTGATCTCCATTATTTTGATTGCTCCTTTAAGCGCTGCCAATCAGGTGACCGTTTTGTGTTATCACAGTTTTTTAGGGACTAGAAAATTTTCGATTGATTTTTCAATTGAACAACTACGTACCCAAATGGAGATTTTAAAAGAAAGTGGTTATCGTTTTGTTTCTTATGACGAACTTTTTTTATACCCTCTTAAAGGAAATAAAAACGTGCTGATTACTCTGGATGACGGTCATTTCACTCATTGGAAAGCCTATCAAGAAGTTTTTAAACCCATGGGGATAAAGCCGCTCATCGCGGTGTATCCCAGCATTATTTCTAGAAGTCGTTATGCTTTATCTTGGGATCAACTTAAAACCATGCACAGCGAAGGCTGTACGATTGCGGCGCATGGCTACACTCATTATCGACTGGATGATTATTTTTATCGAAGACACCCTAAGCAATTTTTTAAAGAAATTTATCGGCCTAAATTAAAAATGGCTAGAGAATTAGGCTTTCCGATCACTGTTTTTGTTTATCCCTTTGGGGCCAGAGGAGAATTAACTCGTCAAACTGTTAAAAAAGCGGGCTATGAATATGCTTTTCAGTTAGGGGCTCAAAATGTGATTTTGCCGCTGCAAAATAATTCTGATCGCTATGATTTACCACGCTTTATGATGACTCAATACAATTGGAAAAGTATTTTTAAGGGGATGATGTAATGGCTATCCAACCCCAATGGAAAGAAATAGAAAAAGGGCTCATTTGGCAAAACTGGTCTGCGCCGGACGCTAAAGCCCATTTGATATTAGTGCATGGCATGGGAGCACCTACTTCGCGCTGGGAAGATTTAGCTCAATTTTTTGTGGTAAATGGCTTTGAGGTGAGCGCCATTCAAATGCGCGGCTGGGGCAGCAATGCGGGAAAAACTCCAGGGCACATTAATTCTTTTAAAACTTATTACAAAGACATTAATAAAATGATTCAACATAAACTTTCTGAAAAAAAATTACCGGTTTTTGGATTAGGCGAAAGTATGGGCGCCCTGATTTTGCTAGGCATGCAACTTGATTATCCCGACGTTTTTAAAGGGCTTGTTTTATTTGCGCCGGCCCTACAAGACAAACTGCCTTTTTCACTTTGGCGACGAGCTCAAATTGCTTTGATGCTGCCCCTTTGTCCCTGGTTTGCTTTTAAGATGCCTTTTAACCCCGAAATGACCACACGTGATCAGGCCATGATTAAGATGATGCGCCAAGATGTAAATGAAAAACATGTTGCCAGTCCCTCAACGTTGCTTCAAAACTTACAAGTGAGAGTAAGAGTTCGAAAAAATGCCGAAAAATTTAATGTGCCTATTTATATCGCTCAAGGCGGGCAAGATTTATTTATGAATGCGTCGGTCACAGAAGACTTCGCCAAAAAATCTAAACGAACAAAGTATGTGCTTTATCCGCAAATGTTTCATGGAATTTCAATTGATTTAGATCGAGAAAAAGTTTTTAAGGATGTGCTGGTATGGTTAAAATCACTCTAGATGAAGAAATATATA
Organism: uncultured bacterium; assembly: GCA_964390935.1. Lineage (GTDB taxonomy): Bacteria > Margulisbacteria > CAYMKA01 > CAYMKA01 > CAYMKA01 > CAYMKA01. The sequence continues at coordinate 11,805 of CAYMKA010000002.1, read as the reverse complement.
CTGGCCATTGATCAAGGAACAACCGGAACACGTGCGAATCTTTACAATCATCAGGGTCAGATTGTGGGAACTGCTTATCAAGAATTTACTCCATATTTTCCAAAGCCAGGCTGGGTGGAGCATGATGCTGACGAAATTTGGCAAAGTGTTTTAAGTACCATTAAAAAAGCCACAGCTAAAATTAATAAAAAAGAAATTGCTGCCATTGGCATTACCAATCAACGTGAAACGACCGTGATTTGGGATAAAAAAACGGGTAAGCCGTTACACCGCGCCATTGTGTGGCAGTGCCGTCGTACGGCAGATGTTTGTGACAAATTAAAACGCAATCAAAAGCTGGTTAATCTGGTGCGCAATAAAACAGGATTGGTCATCGATGCTTATTTTCCGGCTACTAAAATCGCCTGGTTATTAAAAAAAATTAAAAGAACAGATATTTGTTTTGGCACGATTGATAGTTGGCTTGTTTATCAATTAACAGGCCGTGAACGTCATGTCACCGATTACACCAATGCGTCACGCAGCATGCTTTTTAATATCCGTACTAAAAAATGGGATGAAGAGTTGTTAAAAATATTTAAGGTTCCTAAAAATATTTTGCCTCAGGTGGTGCATTCAAGCGGAGTAGCAGGACTGACTAAAAAGTTGAGCGTTTTACCTGACGGCATTGCGATCTCGGGAATGGCAGGCGATCAGCAGGCTGCTCTTTTTGGTCAAACTTGTTTCACGAAAGGCAGCGGCAAGAATACTTATGGCACAGGATGTTTTTTGCTGGTGAATACCGGCCAAGATTTTGTGATTTCTAAAAATGGTTTACTCACAACACTGGCTTGCGATATGAAAGGCAATCCTTGTTATGCCCTGGAAGGGGCTGTTTTTATTGGAGGCGCTGTGATGCAGTGGATAAGAGACGGTCTGCAAATTTTACCCAAAGCGTCTCTAAGCGAGAAAATTTCAAAATCGATTAAAGATACAGGCGGAGTTTATTTAGTGCCGGCTTTTGTGGGTCTGGGTGCGCCTTATTGGAACCCCACTGCTCGCGGAGCCATTGTGGGGATTACACGCGGCACGTCTCAGAAAGAAATTATTCGAGCCGGCCTTGAGTCCATTGCCTATCAAAGCGCTGAAGTCATTGATTTAATGCGCAAAGAAACAGGTCTTTCTATTAAAAATTTACAGGTAGATGGCGGAGCGGTCTCAAATAATTTTTTGATGCAGTTTCAGGCTGATCTTTTGGGCGGAAAAATTTTAAGACCCGAGAATACCGAAACCACAAGCCTAGGAGCTGCTTATTTAGCGGGACTTGGAGTCGGTTTTTGGAAAAATTCAGACGAATTAAAAAAATATCATCGAATCGAAAAAATTTTTAAGTCAAAAATAACTTTTCAAAAGCAACGTTTATTAATGGATGCCTGGAAACAGGCTGTGGCACGCGTTTTATAAGGTCTTTTCGCTATTGATTTTTGATTTGAATCTGGTACTCTCCGACCTCTTTTTTGACCCAGACAGACGTATGGTGTGAAGAAAGAGTGAAATAGCTGAAATTTAAAAAATTTCTTGCATTGCTATATATAGTGTCTATAATGCGCCACACACTATGGGTAGTGCCCATAAGACAGTGTTGAGCGGACAAATGAGATTTTTTGGGGGCCTCGCAATTTGCATTCCTGCCAAAAGTCAGAATATTAAGTAAAGACAGTGAAATAAGGGGGACATCATGAATCCTGTTGCGGAGCAAAAAGTTGATCAAAAAATCGAAGTAAGTGTCGAAACAAAAGTTTATTCACCCATCGAAATTCAATCTCAAGGAAATTCTCCCACCATGATGCAAGTTGTGAAACGCAGCGGCGAACGTGAGCCCGTTGATGTTAATAAAATTGTTAAAGCGGTGGCCCGTTGCTGTGAAGGACTGGACCGCGTTGATCCCTTAAAAGTTGCGACTAAAACTATTAGCGGTCTTTATGATGGAGCGACTACCCGCGAATTAGATAACTTATCGATTCAAACTGCTGCTCAGCTTATTTCAGAAGAACCTCAATACTCTAAATTAGCAGCCAGACTTTTGGCGATGTACATTGAAAAAGAAGTCATCAATCAAGACATTCACTCGTTTACCCAGTCGATGGCTGCGGGTGCTTCTGCAGGACTCGTTTCTGAAAAATTAACCCAGTTTGTTCAAGAAAATGGCCGTAAATTAAATCAGGGTATCGATAAAAAAAATGACGAGCTGTTTGAATATTTTGGATTGCGCGTTGTCTATGATCGTTATTTATTAAAAGATCCTATTTCTCGAAATGTCATTGAAACTCCCCAATACTTTTTTATGCGCGTGGCTTGTGGTCTTTCTCAAAACGTCGGCGAAGCGGTTAATTTCTATCAGTTAATTTCTTCTCACGAATATATGCCCAGCACGCCGACTTTGTTTAACAGCGGCACTAACCATCAGCAAATGTCTTCATGTTATTTATTAGATTCTCCTGAAGACAGTCTTCTTTCGATTTACCAAAAATATACTGACGTCGCGCTGCTTTCAAAATTTGCCGGTGGCATTGGACTGGCCTATCACCGTATTCGCTCTCGGGGCTCTTTAATTAAAGCAACTAACGGTCACTCAAATGGCATTGTTCCTTGGCTCAAGACACTCGATTCTTCTGTCGCAGCCGTGAATCAAGGCGGCAAACGTAAAGGCGCTTGTGCCGTTTATTTAGAGCCTTGGCATGCTGACATCGAGGACTTTATTGATTTATTAAAAAATACTGGAGATGAAGCTCGTCGTACCCACAACTTACATACAGCGCTTTGGGTTCCAGATTTATTTATGAAACGTGTCGAAGAAGATGGCATGTGGTCATTGTTTGACCCAAAGGTCATGCCAAAACTGCCTGATCTCTACGGTAAAGAATTTGAAAAAGTTTATATTGAAGGGGAACAAAAACAGTTATTTGAGAAGCAGATAAAAGCTCGTGATCTTTATGCGCGCATCATGAAGTCAATGGCTGAAACAGGTCATCCCTGGATGACTTATAAAGACGCTTCAAATATTAAATCGAATCAAACGGCTAACCCTGAAAATGTGATCCACTTATCTAATTTGTGTACTGAAATCTTGGAAGTTACTAATAAAAAAGAAACAGCAGTTTGTAATTTGGGTTCAATTAATTTAGCGAAATATGTTGAAAACGGCAGTTTTAATTTTGATAAGCTCGCTAAAAATGTGCGCACGGCGATCATTCATCTGGATCGCGTGATCGATATCAACTTTTATCCTATTAAAGGCGCCGCCTCCAGCAACAGTGTCTGGCGTCCTGTGGGACTGGGCATGATGGGTTTGCAGGATGTCTTTTTTCAATTAGGCCTGCCCTTTGACAGTGCAGAAGCTCAAATTTTAAATAAAAAAATCGCTGAAGAAATTTATTTTTATGCTCTTAGCACATCATGTGAGCTCGCCAAACAAAATGGCGCACATGAAAATTTTGCACAGACTCGTGCGGCCAAAGGTGAATTGCAATTTGATTTCTGGGGAGTGACTCCAACAGATGTAAAACGCTGGGATTTACTTCGCGATCAAATTAAACAACACGGTCTACGTAACTCGCTTTTAATTGCGATTGCTCCCACTGCGACCATTGCGTCTATTGTGGGTTCTTACGAATGCATTGAGCCTCAGGTTTCAAATTTATTTAAACGCGAAACTCTCTCGGGTGACTTCATCCAAATTAATCGTTATCTTGTTCAAGAATTACAGCAATTAGGACTGTGGAACGAAAACATTCGCACGAAAATTAAAATGGGCGAAGGTTCTATTCAAGATGTTCATGAAATTCCTCAAAAGGTACGCGATGTTTACCGTACGGTTTGGGAAGTTCCTCAAAAAAGTTTAATTGAGATGGCGGCACTTAGAGGGCCTTTTATTGATCAAAGTCAGTCGCTGAATTTATTTATCGAAAGTCCGACCATCGGTAAATTGTCTTCAATGTACTTACATGCCTGGAAAATGGGTTTAAAAACAACTTATTATTTACGCTCTAGACCTGCAACTAAAATTAATAAAGCAACAGTGGGAGTGGTGACTACTGTGACCCCTGTCCAAGCAGCACCTGCGGCTCCAAAAAAAGAATACAGTGACGCAGAAGCAATTGCTTGTTCTTTAGAAAACCCCGAAGCTTGTGAGGCTTGCACCTAGGTTTGACTTGGCCTTGGTAAAGAAAGAAAGAAGGAAATAAAATGCTACTTGATCCCGGATATGACTTAACGCTGCGTCCAATGAAGTATCCACAGTTTTATGAAATGTATCGTAATGCTATTAAAAACACATGGACAGTCGAGGAAGTAGATTTTTCAACTGACTTAAATGATTTGCGTAAAATGACGCCCGCTGAACATCATATGATTAAGCGCCTGGTGGCTTTCTTTGCAACGGGCGACTCTATTGTTTCTAATAATTTGGTTTTAAATTACTACAAGCATGTCAATTCTCCTGAAGCGCGGATGTATTTATCAAGACAACTTTATGAAGAAGCATTGCATGTGCAGTTTTATTTGACCTTGCTTGATACCTATGTGCCCGATGAGCAAGAACGCCACGAAGCATTTGCAGCAGTCGAAAATATTCCTTCTATCAAAATGAAAGCAGATTTTGCTTTAAAATGGATTGATTCAATCCAAAAGCTCGATCATATTAAAAACCCGCAAGATAAAAAAAGCTTTTTGTTAAACATGATTTGTTTTGCCAGCTGCATCGAAGGTTTATTTTTCTTTGGGGCGTTTGCTTATGTTTACTTTATGCGTTCTAAAGGGTTATTGCAGGGTTTGGCTTCTGGGACAAACTGGGTATTTCGAGATGAGTCATGTCATATGAATTTTGCGTTTGAAGTGATTGATACTGTTAGAAAAGAAAGTCCCGAGCTGTTCGATGAAGATCTAAAAAAACGAGTCACTGAAATGATCACAGAAGCTGTTGAATGTGAAACTCAATTTGCAAACGATACTTTAAATTACGGAATTATCGGGATGTCAAAAGAAGGCATGCGTAAATATTTAGAGTTTGTGGCCGACCAACGTTTCTTGCGTTTAGGTTATGAAAAAGTTTATGGTTCTAAAAATCCGTTTGATTTTATGGAACAACAAGATGTGCAAGAGCTAGCAAACTTTTTTGAACGTCGCGTTTCCGCTTATCAAGTTTCCGTCACGGGAGATGTTGTTTTTAACGAAGCGTTCTAGTTTTTAACTCGCTGGAAATAAATCAATAAAGTTAAATCGGATGCGGTACCCTATTTTTAACTCGGTTTGCTCTTGGTAAGAGTCCGTAAAGCCGGCAGTAAAACGCAGGGTGGGGGTAGAGAAAAAATATCCATATTCACCAAACCAGCTGTTTGATTCGATGCCTGTCAAAATTCCAGCCCCGGTCCCGACGTCAACTCCGCCTAATAAAGGAAAGCCTTGAACTGACGCAAACTCTAAACTAGCTCTGGCTCCAATATAAAACACACTATCTTTGAAATCGATGAGGCTATATTTTATTTTGTAGTAATAAGAAGTGCTGCTATAGGTGGCCTGGCCTGTGCTGACAGCATATTTTTGATCGGGCGAATGTAAAATTCCCAGCGACCACTGCATTTGTTCATTCAGAGTCGTTTCAAGTTCGATTCCAAAACTTAAAAAAGGATCACTGCGAAACGTGGTATTAAATTGATCTTTAACGACAATTTGTCTGGCCGGAGTCTGAGAAACATAAAAATTAAATTGATCAGCCCAAAGCCCGGTTGTGCTTAAGAATAAAAGAATAATACCCCCGATAAGTTTTTTCACTGTTAAAACATTTTAACGCGCTGTTTCTTAACGCAGAAATTGATTCTAAAAAAACAATCTCAGGCAATAAGAAACAAAGTTTTTTGAGCGTCACGAATAATCTGGATGACTTCTTCATGACCGTTTTGTTCTGCCCAAAATAGTGCCGAACGACCAATCTGATTGACGGCTTGCAAATCTGCTCCATGTAAGATGAGAAATTTAACAATTTCCTTATGTCCTTTGTCTGCTGCCCAAATCAGAGCTGTATCTCCTTGTTTATTGGCAAGATTTAAATTGGCTCGATGTTTAAATAAGTGTTTCACTATTTGAAAATTACCATTACAGGAAGCGAGCAGAATAGCAGTATTGCCGAACTCATTTTGGACATTTACATTGATGCCACTAGTCAGATAGTCGGAAACGATTTGTAAATTATTCATCCAAGCCGCGATGGTGAAATTTTCAACATCTTTTGTAGAAAAGAAGCCTAACGGTGACGGCTCATTGATCGCAATTATTTTTTTTAGTTTCAGAGGACCTAAAAATGCATTTTTTTTGCCAAGTTTTTAAAGTATCTGATTATAATTTGCACAAAGGACAGTGCACTTTTATACTCAATTCATGGCTTACTCTATTTTGTCGATCGATGACGATGTGTCAGTCCGTAAATCGCTGTTTTATATTTTTAAAGATCAATATCCCTTTTTTGAAGCTCAAAACAGCGACGAAGCTTTTGCTTTACTTAAACAACAAGAAATAGATTTAATTTTTTTAGATTTGAATTTTCCCAATGAAGATGGTCTCGATATCTTAAAAAAGCTTTTGGCAGTGCAGCCTATCAAGTACCAGGCAGTTCGATTAAATCGATGATCGGCCATCCTTTAGGGCCAGCAGGAGCCATGCAGTCGGTGGCCGCTCTCATGGCCTTGGAGCAGGGGGTTTTACCACCGACCATTAATTATGAATTTCCCGACCCGGATTGCGATTTGGATTACATCCCCAACGTCGCTCGCAAAAAAGAAATCGAATATGCCTTGGTGAATAGCAGCGGATTTGGGGGCAAAAACTCGGTTTTGATTTTTAAAAAGCATCATTAGGCAATAGGAGAAATGACCACTCGAAAATAGTTTTTTAAATTTCTATCAATAATGAGCTCGTAATAAGAAAAATATTCACGACCTCCATTTTTAAAGCTTTGATAATGTGTTGTGCTTTTTTTGATGTTTTCGATAATTTTGACTAACAGCTCGGACTCTTTCCAATCAATGACGCTTTTTACATTTAGTGCTCTTTGAGCTGCAAGATTAATATACACAGGATCAAGCCCGCGGTTAGTAATAATTGTCCAGTCACTGAGTTCGTGAATCCCATTGGCCATGCTCCATTTTTCTATTGTTTCCATCCGATGGATTGCTTCTGCAATCTGATTGCCAATTTTTTAAGAGTACTTTTTTTCAAAATGCACATTTGTTTATGGGAGTGACTAAAATAATGGACATCTTTTTTAAAGCCGTTACAATACTCTCCCCATGAAGAATATAACTAGCAATCAAACCACCCTTACCAAAATTCGCATCGGTCATAGCCCTGACTCAGATGACGCTTTTATGTTTCATGCGACGACTAATGGCAAGATCGATTTAGAAGGAATTGAATTTGCTCACGAACTCCACGACATCCAAACTCTTAATGAATGGGCTAAAGACGCTAAGTTAGAGACAACAGCCATTTCGGTGCATGCGTATGCGCATGTGAGACAACATTATTCTGTTTTGACCCACGGAGCTTCAATGGGTGGCGAAAGTTATGGCCCAAGTTTGGTCGTGATGAAAGACAAATTTCAAATTCCTTCCTATCAATATGGAAAAGATCAAAATAATCAGGCCTTTTATGATCAAATCAAAAATTTAAAATTTGGAATTCCTGGTGAAATGACCTCCGCTTTTTTGGCTTTGAAACTGTTTTTACCTTTTCCTTTAACCAACTACAAAATTATTCCTTTTAACCAAATTATGGATGAAGTGGTGAAGGGCACGGTCGATGTGGGCCTTTTGATTCATGAAGGGCAACTTACCCACGAAAGTTTGGGCCTAACTCAAATTGCCAATTTAGGAGTCTGGTGGTGGAAAAAAACAAATAATTTACCTCTGCCCTTGGGGGTTAATGTTATTCGTAAAAACTTGGGTTCAGAAATGGTGGGAAAAGTTTCACGCATTATGAAACGTTCTATTGAATATGCACTCAATCATCGTAGCGAAGCGTTGGATTACGCGATGCGTTATGCAGGTGATATGCCTAAATCTTTAGCTGATCAATTTGTAGGAATGTACGTCAACAATTGGACTCTCGATTTAGGCGCGAAAGGCCAAGAAAGTATCAAATTGTTTTTAAAAGAAGCAGAAGACAGGGGTTTTATTGCGAAGCAGGCGCCAGTGGAATTTGTCAGCTAAGTTTATGACGACGATCTTAACCACTTCAGGGACGATTAAAAAAATATTTTCTTTAGAGCAGTTAACGATCGACTTACATGCTTTAGAAGAAAAGATTATTGATCGTGAAATCAGCGATGTTGATTTGGCTTTAAAAGTCAGGGAAACGATAGAAAGTTTTTCATTGGAACTTCACACAATTCATCGCATTAGAGAAAGTTTAAGCCATGGTATTTTAAAAGATCGACTTTTGGCTAAACAAAACTTATTTCAAGGGAAGCGCGATTTGGCTTCTAACTATTTAAGACTGGAAGCGATTGTGCCGCACCCCAGTGTTGGCGCCTTAATTGAAATTTGGCCGCTGGCTCACCGTTCACCTATTCATGCTCATGGCGGTTCAGTTGGTGTGATTAAAATTCTATACGGAAAAATTTTAATAGAATTTTTTACTCAACTTGAGACCCATGATCAATCAAGAAAAAAAATAGAACCCAAACCTTTTGGAGAAATGATTTTTCATGAGGGGCAGGCTACTTTTTTAACTTCCGAAATTAATGCAATTCATCGCCTCAATCAAATTGCCAGTGACTCAGACTTTTCGGTGTCGCTGCAAATTTATATGCGTGGCAAACAAAAAGAATTTCCCTATTTAGATAAAAATCTCACAGTACAAAGTTTGGTGCCCAAAGTGGATTTAGATTACGACGACACGAGAACACTCTTAAGTATTTAAACCCCTTACGCCGCTGGTTTTTTGTGGCAAAATGTTTCTCTTATGACAAATCAAAATGTTGAAAAAGTAATTATTGTTGGCTCAGGTCCTGCTGGTTACACGGCCGCTATCTACACTTCTCGTGCTAATTTAAATCCATTGTGTTTTGAAGGTTATGCTTTTGGCGGACAGTTAATGCTCACCACCGAAGTTGAAAACTTTCCCGGTTTTCCAGAAGGCATTCAAGGACCTGAAATGATGCCGTTGTTTCGTAAGCAGGCTGAACGTTTTGGCACCCGCTTTGAAACCGTGCATGTCACTAAACTCGATTTGAAATCAAATCCTAAAAAAGTTTGGTTTGAAGACAAAGAATATTTAGCGCAGACCGTGATTATTGCGACTGGCGCGACTGCAAAATATTTAGGGTTGCCCAGTGAAACAAAGTTTTCTGGTTTTGGCGTTTCAGCTTGTGCGACTTGCGACGGCGCTTTCTTTAAAAATAAAAAAGTCATTGTAGTCGGCGGCGGGGACTCTGCGATGGAAGAAGCAAATTTTTTAACTCGTTTTGCAGATCATGTCACCATTGTGCATCGTAAAGATACTTTTAGAGCTTCAAAAATTATGGTCGATCGTGCCAAAAATCATCCTAAAATTTCTTTTATGCTCGATTCAGCCGTCGAAGAAGTATTAGGAGAGGAAAAACCTCGTAAAGTGGTGAAAGGCGTTAAAATTAAAAATTTGAAAACGAATCAAATCACAGAGATGCCCATCGATGGAATATTTATTGCTATTGGTCATCAGCCCAATACAGAATTGGTCAAAGGCCAAATTGATTTAGATGAAAAGGGCTATATCAAGACAAAACCAGGCAGAACTGAAACCAATATTCCTGGTGTATTTGCGGCAGGAGACGTACAGGATCACTACTACCGTCAGGCGATTACTGCAGCTGGTTCAGGCTGCCAAGCAGCAATTGAAGTTGAAAGATATTTGGAAACATTAGGCGTGTAAGGTGCGTAAGCGCTTTCCAACCAAGATATAGGCAGCAGCCATTTTATCCCCGTCAGCTTGAGCTTTAGCGTAAACCAAAGGTTCAATGACATGGCCTAAAGTTAAGACCATTTGGACGATGATTAAGATTTTGATAAAGGTGTTTGTGTTTTTCATGAAGGTTATCGTCATGAAAACCTAAAAGTTGCAGGTTTTAAATAATTGAAACATATCTCAAAATTAATCGATTTCAGGTAATGGGCTTCTATCAAAACACTAAAAATATCCCCCTGGAAAATATAGAAATTATTCTTTCCCCCAGAAGGGAACTGATTTCCTACAATAGTGCCTTAAGGTTTTTTACCGATCGTGACTGTTTTAATCAATTAACCAAAGAAATGTTTGTAGGAAAAATTAAATTATTTGAAATTTTAACGAACGAATACATTGAAGATTTAACATGTTATCTAGTAAATAGGATTAATAAACTAATTGATCAACAAATCACTATTTTGGAAGCTGGTGCTGGAGATGGACGACTCACTTTTTTTGTTAACCAAAAACTCCAAAGATATTCTCAAAAAGAAGTGAAAATGATTGCTATTGATAATGGACAACGAGGGATTAAACCTCTTTATAGAATAATTAATTATGATTATCAGGAAGCTTTAGAGCGTTTTAAGCCCCAAATTGTTTTATCATCATGGATGCCAATGGGTGTTGATTGGACAAAGGATTTTAGAAAAACAATATCGGTCATGGAATATATTTTAATAGGCCCCAAGGATAATGGTTTTTCTGGGGCCTATTATGAGACCTGGGGACAAGGCAAAAATATCAAACTCTATGAAATAGATGGTTTCGAAAGATTAGATTTGGAAAACTTGAACCAACGGCAATTATGTTTTGAAAATTTTAAATATGAACCTTTAAATAATCTGGCTAAAAAATTTTCGCATACCGTATCTTTTAGAAGAAAAAATTTCTAACGTGCTTTTTTTTCAAACGGTTCCAGCACTTCAACCGTAATATCGCCTTTTAAATCACGCAGCTGACAGGCCAGCCGTTCTTTCGTGATGTGCCAGGTGTTGCCGATCACATTGGTTTCTTCAAATTCAGGACGGGGTAAATTTTTCATGCCGTCTAAAACTTTAACTTTGCAGTCTGTGCAGCGCGCCACACCGCCGCAAGTCGAGTGAATTTCGACATTTAAACGCCAACCGCGTTCTAAAACTGATTCACCTGAATTATATTCGCCAGTAATATTGCTGGGCAGAAAAGTAATTTTGGGCACTATCTAATTTTCTATTCGAACTCGGTCACAAGTTCTTTCAAAGGAATCGCTTTTGCTGACGCTTTCTTTTGAACTTCTGATAAATAATCATGATAAGAAGGCTTATTGCTTTGGTAAAAAATACCCATATGCATTTCGTTATCTTCAGAAGCAAGTTTAATCGCCGCTTGATAATCGGTTGGGTCATAATTTTCAGGCATGGGTTTCATCGTCGATTTAATGCGATCAAATTCAGTATCGCCGCGAAATGTTGGACAAGGCGACAAACATTCAATCACCGAAAAACCTTTGTGTTGAATGGCTTTAGTTAACAAATCTGTGGTGGCTTTTAAATCACCAGAAAAAGCGCGAGCCACAAAGGTCGCACCGTAAGTTAGCAACATGGGAATCGGTTTTACGGGCGTGTCGATTACTCCATACATGGTAGAAGCTGTTTTGTCTTTTAACGGGGTGGTGGGAGACATTTGGCCTTTGGTTAAACCGTAAGTGTTGTTATCCATAATAATTAAAGTCATATCAATATTGCGTCGTACCGCATGTGGTAAGTGACCTGCGCCAATGCTGAGCGCATCTCCGTCCCCTGAGGCGAC
>CAYMKA010000001.1:0-49226 GCA_964390935.1 uncultured bacterium | reverse complement strand
TTTTCAGGTGGCTGAAGAAATTGGTTTTCCTGTGATGATTAAAGCCACTGCGGGCGGCGGCGGACGCGGGATGAGACCTGTGTTTAAAAAAGAAGAATTTAAAGGCGCTTTTTATACAGCCAGCACTGAGGCGGCTTCTGCCTTTGGGAACGGCGATTGTTATGTAGAAAAATTAGTGGAAGGTCCACGTCACGTGGAAATTCAAGTGATGGCAGACCGTTTTGGAAACTGTTTATATTTGGGCGAACGCGATTGCTCAGTGCAACGCCGCAATCAAAAATTAATTGAAGAGGCACCAGCCCCTGGCATGACTCCTGAACTTAGAAAAAAAATGGGTGAAGCGGCAGTCGCAGCGGCCAAAGCGGTGAAGTATGAAGGGGCAGGCACTGTCGAATTTTTACTTGATAAACATTTTAATTTTTATTTTATGGAAATGAATACTCGTATTCAGGTGGAACATCCTGTAACCGAATCGATTGTGGGTTATGACTTAATCAAAATGCAAATTGAAGTGGCGATGGGTAAAAAATTAGAAATTAAACAAGAGGACATTAAAATTGAAGGTCATGCTTTTGAGTTTCGTGTGAATGCCGAAGACTGGCAAAAAGATTTTATGCCCTGTCCTGGCCTAGTAAAATTATTTTTACCACCAGGTGGCATTGGTGTTCGTGTCGATAGTCACGGTTATCCTGGTTATAAAATTCCTCCTAATTACGACTCATTGTTGGCTAAACTTATTATCAAAGGCAGAACTCGAGAGGAAGCTCTTGATCGTGCTAAACGTGCGCTACATGAGTTTGTGATTGATGGCATTGCAACGACGATCCCATTTCATGAAATGGTAATTGATAATCCTGAATTTAGAAAAGGCGGAGTGGCAACCAACTTTATTGCTGAACACATGCTTAAAAAGCCTGCTCCCGCTGCAGCCAAGGCCGCAGTCCGCGGATAAAATCTTATGGGTAAGAGAACGACAGCAAGACGACTTGCGATGCAGGTTTTATATCAACTTGATTTAGGGCAAAAAGATATTCCCGAAACGATCAAAGGCACTTTAGAAACTGATGAATTTCATCCCGGCACCGAAGAATTTTTAACGCAGCTAGTCGAAGGCGTGATTAAAGATAAAACCGAGATGGATGAAATTATTTCGAAATTTGCGATGGGTTGGAAAATTGAACGCATCGCCCCTATTGATAAAAATATTATGCGGCTAGCGATTTATGAGATAAAACATATGAAGGCTCCGGCTAGTGTGGTGATAAATGAAGCTGTAAATTTGGCAAAAAAGTTTTCAACTCCAGAGGCGGCAAAATTTATTAACGGGATTTTAGGAAAATGGGTGGAGACACTTTAATGTTTCAAGGCATCATCGAGCACACAGCGCACTTTATTTCATTAACTCCTCGAAAAAATGTTTTTGAATTAAATGTTTTATTAAGTGTTTCTGCGGCAAAATATTTTTCGAAATCTAAAATTGGTGATTCGATTGCTATCGACGGCACTTGTTTATCGTTGACTCGTAAAAAAGGAAGAAACTTTTTCTTTGATTTGATCCCTGAAACGATTTCAAAAACAAAATATAAAACTTTGAAAAAGAATGATCTGCTCAACTTAGAAAAACCATTAACACTGCAAACTCCTATTAGCGGCCATATTGTCACAGGCCATATTGATACGGTCGGTGTGGTTAAAAATATTTCGGCTCAAAATGAAGTATTTATTGAATTTCCTAAAGCGTTTACAAAATGGATGGTGCCAAAAGGTAGTGTTGTTGTGAACGGCATTAGTTTAACCATCGCAAGCTTAAAGAAAAATAAGTTTTCAGTGGCCCTTATTCCCATTACTCGCAAAATCACTAACTTAGGTCAAATCAAAGTTGGCAGTCTAGTTAACTTAGAGTTTGATTATTTAGTGAAGATGTTTAAGAAGTGAATTATTTTTTTAGTGACCAAGTTCTTTTCAATACTTCTTCAACAGTTTCTACCCAAAGCATTGCCTTCAAATATTCTGTGCGGTCTGATTTAAAAAAATCGGCGATAGTTGGTTTAAACCAAGCACATAATTTGTCCACTATTTTTCCTGATTCTTCTGTGCGTTTTTTTGAATGACTTAGCATAGTAACTTGAATCGCATCTAAAAAATTCTTGGCTGCAATGAGATCTTCTTTTTTTAATTGATTGAATTTTTCATCTAATTTTTTTATGAGCGTCTTAGATTTTAAGATAATTTCTAATTCTTTAAGCTTCATCTCTACATGATCACTCCAAGCTTTCAAATTAAACATGTCTTTGCTCCCATTTTTTCAAAAACTTTCTATACTCATATATCGTTATCTATTTATAAATGTTTCACATTTTTAGAAAGCAATAAACATCTAATTTTTCTGTTGTATTTGTGATGAAATCAGGCCCTCTAACTCCCTAAAGGGAGGACTTTGTTTTAAAAACTTTCACCCCCTTTAGGGGGTTGGGGGGCCAAATTCGAGAATTCTGAAAAAGCTTATTTTCTTTTCTTCCCTTTAGAACCTTTTGCTTTGGTGGTCAGGTGAGCCGTGGCAATAAGGCCCAGTAACAATCCACCCATGACAGCAATGAGTCCTGAAAGAAAAGCGACTAGTACCAGTGGAAAGTTTTTAAGTAAATTTTTTGCTTTTAAAACCCAAAACGATAAAGCGAGTGAATAAATAATCGCAAATTTTTGACCTAAGACAAAAGCATTGCCGTAGTTATTGCTGGCAAAAACAGCGCCGAGAAGTGCCGCCACAATGGTTCCTAAAACCAAATAAGCAATATAAAAACCAAAGGCTTCTTTAAAATTTCTTTTGTAATTTAATTCACTTAGTTTGTTAAACATATGTCCTCGCTCTTTTTTCTCTATCTTAAATGATTGATAGGTCCGGTTTCAAAGCCTTTGACTCCCTCAATAACCTTTCCTCAGTTAGAATAACGCTCTTATGCCTTCACAATTTGATTCTATCGAAGATGCGATTGCTGACATTGCCGCCGGCAAAATGATTGTCGTTGTCGACGATGAAAATCGCGAAAACGAAGGCGATTTAGTGATGGCTGCTGAAAAGGTCACTCCTGAAGCGATTAACTTTATGATTCAAAAAGGCAGAGGGCTCGTTTGTGTTCCTCTGACGAGTGAACGTCTCGATAAATTGGCGCTTAAAGAAATGGTTTTTGATAATACGGAATCGATGAAAACTGCTTTTATGGTTTCAGTGGATGCGGCCACTAAATTTGGAACGACTACCGGAATCTCGGCTGCCGATCGATCTATCACCATTCAAAAATTAATTGATGAAAATACTGTGCCTAGTGATTTAAATCGTCCTGGCCATATTTTTCCACTGCGCGCTAAAGCGGGTGGAGTGTTGCAGCGTGCCGGACACACCGAAGCCGCTGTTGATTTGGCTGAACTCGCTGGTTTTAGTAAAGCCGGAATCATTTGTGAAATTATTAAAGATGACGGACACATGGCTCGTCTGGATGACTTGGTTAGTTTTGCTAAGGAATACAAACTTAAAATTATCTCCATTGCCGAATTAATTAGTTATCGTTTGCGTAAATCTCGTTTTGTACAGCGTGTCAGTGAAGCAAAATTACCCACCCTTTACGGTGAATTTAAAATTATTGGATATGAAGATAAGGTCAATAACAAAGAGCATGTGGCTTTAGTTTATGGCGATGTCGAAAAAGTGCGTGATGTGATGGTGCGTGTGCATAGTGAATGTTTAACCGGCGATGTGTTTGGCTCTCAACGCTGTGACTGTGGCTGGCAATTGGCCGCTGCGATGGAAATGATTGCTAAAGAAGGCCGGGGCGTTATTTTATATATCCGCCAAGAGGGCCGCGGTATTGGACTGCTCAATAAAATTAAAGCCTATGCTCTGCAGGATCAGGGGCATGACACCGTCGAAGCGAATCGTTTACTCGGATTCGAAGATGATTTGCGTGATTATGGCGTGGGAGCTCAAATATTGAGTGATTTAGGCTTAACCACTTTAAGACTATTAACTAATAATCCCCGCAAAGTGGTGGGCATCGAAGGCTACGGCTTATCGGTGATTGACCGTATGTCCATTGAAAACGAACCCAATGTTTATAATGCCGCTTATTTAAAGACCAAAGAATTAAAATTAGGCCATCTACTAAAAAAGAATAAAGACTAAAGATTTGAATATGAAAAAAACGGTTGCGATTGTCATTTCTCGTTTTAATGAATCAATTACCCAAAACCTGCTCTCAGCATGTTTAAAGACTTTAAAAGAAAAAAATATTTCTCAAGAACAAATCGACATTATTTGGGTGCCTGGAGCTTTTGAAATTCCGCTCATGGTTCAAAATGTCCTTAAAAAAAATAAAAATTTGCAGGGCGTAATCACTTTAGGTTGTGTGATTGAAGGCGAAACCGATCATTTTAGGCTGATCGTGGACACTGTTACGAGAAAGGTCAGCGATCTTTCTTTGCAATACGAAAAGCCCATTATTTTTGAAGTTTTGGCAACTAAAAACTTGGCTCAGGCGGTTGCGAGGAGTAGCGATGACCTTAATAATAAGGGCCGTTCTGCCGCTTTATCTCTGATTGAGATGGTAAAGCTTTTTTCGAAAGGATAAAAACTTGGCAAAAGTGACTTTAAAAGATCTGGTAAAGACCTTCGACGGAAAAAATAACGTTGTGGATCATGTGAATTTAGAAATCGCTGATGGTGAATTTTTAGTATTAGTGGGACCTTCGGGCTGTGGCAAAACAACAACCCTTCGAATGGTAGCGGGCCTTGAAGAAGTTTCTTCTGGATCTATTGCCATCGGTGACAGACTAGTGAATGACGTTCATCCTAAAGATCGTGATATTGCGATGGTTTTTCAAAACTATGCGCTTTATCCGCATATGTCAGTTAAAGAAAATTTAGAATTTGGATTAAAACTGCGCAAAGTCGAAAAAAAAGTAATCGAAGAACGTATTGCGGAAGCCTCTGAAATTTTGCAGCTCTCTAAACTATTAGCGCGTAAGCCTCGTGAACTGTCAGGTGGACAAAGACAGCGTGTGGCTTTGGGCCGTGCGATTGTGCGTCATCCGGCTGTATTTTTAATGGACGAACCTCTTTCAAACTTAGATGCAAAACTGCGCGTTCATACCCGTGGCGAAATTAAAAAAATTCATAATAATTTAAAGACAACGGTTATTTATGTCACTCACGATCAAACCGAAGCCATGACTTTGGGCGATCGTATTGCCATTATGAATGAAGGCAAAATGCAGCAATGTGAAAATGCGATTACGGTTTACGATCAACCCGCGAACCGTTTTGTGGCTGGCTTTGTAGGTTCTCCTGCCATGAATTTTATGGACGGCCGTATTTCTAAAAAAGGCGATGTTTATTCTTTTGAAGCGGGTGATTTTAAATTACCATTGCCAGCTAATTTAAATAGTGAATTTGAAAAAGTATTAAATAAACCAACTACTCTTGGCGTTCGTCCTTCTGATTTATATGACAAAACAGCGGCCGATTGGTTAAAGCAAGAAATGCCAAGCCTGAATGCTAAAGTCGATTTTTCTGAACTTTTAGGCAGTGAGAATTTCATTCACGTGAAGGTGGGTAATACCACCATGGCCGTGCGTGTTGATTCTCATATTCTGGGAAATATTGGACAGACCTTCCCCGTATTTTTTAATTTAAACAAAATGCATTTATTTGATACGGTAACCAGTCAGCGCATTCTGTAATGCTAAATATTGTCTTTTATCCTCACGCATTTTTAATTTTACTGCCTTCTATTTATTTAGCTTTGTTCAATGTAAATAGTGAAGACTTTTTATATGTTTTAACCAGTGTTTTTATTTTTTTTGGGCTGCCGATGAGTATTTTTGTGCAATTGTTTTTTAATATCGTTTTAAAAAAACTAAACGAAGAACGCTCTCGTTACTTGTGGTACACCGCGCTGGTGGGAGCAGTGATGGGGCTTTTTTACACTCTGGCGGTAAGTTTAATTCAAGCTATTCTTTCTAACTTTAGAGTGCTGTTTACTGTTTCAAATACGTTTACCCTGCAGTCTTTAAGAGAAGTTTTTTTAATGCCGGTGATTTTTGATGCACTGTCCTCTCTGGGTGTTTATTTCGTTATGTTTTTTCCAGGAATTATCTTGGGTACTTTTTTTGGATGGGCATTGGGTTTATTTACCTATCAAATGAATGAAAATGTCAGTTACCGTGAATTTTTTTATAAAACGAATGCTCCCATGTGGACTTATTATGGGCTGCTTCTTTTAATTTATTTAAGCTTTTTGTACATGGCAGTTCGATACTAAATAAAATTGAAAACTTACACCGACCCCAAATTAGAAGAATATTGCCGTAAGCATACCAGCGCCGAACCAAGTTTATTGGTTAAGCTCACCGAAGAGACTCATCAAAAAATAAGTGCACCTCAAATGCTCTCGGGCAAATTAGAAGGCCGCTTGTTAAAAATGCTAACGCAGTTGGTTCAAGCAAAAAAAGTTTTAGAAATTGGCATGTTTACTGGTTACTCGGCGTTGTCGTTTGCGGAAGCACTTCCGGTCGGCGGCAAAGTCGTAACCTGTGAGGTCAATCTGGATTCGGCCATGATGGCTAAAAAATATTTTGATAAAAGTCCCCATGGCAAAAAAATAGAAGTGCGCATGGGCCCCGCTCTTTTAAGCATCGATATTTTGACTAAGCAAAAACAAAAGTTTGATTTAATTTTTATGGATGCCGATAAAGAAAATTATCCGGTTTATTATCAAAAAACCATACCCCTTTTACGCAGCGGAGGACTCTTGGTAGTTGATAATTGTTTGTGGAGCGGAGAAGTTTTAGATCCTCAATCTAAAAGCGCCAAAGCCATCGACCGGCTTAACAAAATGATCTTAAAAGATAAAAAAGTAGAAAGTGTCATGCTGCCGGTGAGAGACGGTATCAATATTGTCCTCAAAATCTAAAATCTGAAATAAAAAAATAATTCAGGTATAATTTTTATATCAATCCAGAGGGGGGCTTCCCATGTTAGTGAAAGTTTTTATGTTTTTTGCAGCAGTATTTGGCTTTTTAGGCGTAGCGTTTGGCGCTATAGGCGGTCACTTTATTAAGACGCAATTGTCGCCTGATATGTTTCAAATTTATGAAGTGGGTATTCGTTATATGTTTTACCACGCGTTTGCTCTTATGGGCGTGACCTGGGCAGCAACGTTGTGGCATTCAAACTTAATGCCGCTAGCGGGTTTCTTTTTTATTTTTGGGATTTGGTTGTTTTCGGGTTCTCTTTTAGCTTATGTTTTTACGGGGAATACCTGGCTGATGACGATCACCCCTTTTGGAGGCGTGGCGCTTTTACTGGGATGGCTTTCTTTAGCTCTGGGACTTTTTAGAGACGAATAGGTTAATGCGTTTTAAAAAAACTTTTGCTTTATTTTTAGTCTGTTTTTTGTCGTTTGGTTCTTTTTTGTACGCCAATTCTCAGTTTCGTATTGATCCTGTTTCTCAAACTTCTAAATTTATTTTGCAAGGCAGACCAAGTGAAACGGTGGGCATTTCTGCCTTTATGCAAGAAGGGTTGGATTACTTAAAAAGTCAAAAGGTTGTTTTCACAGTCCGACAAAATGTCACTTGGCGTGATTTTTTAATCACAAATGGCATTAGATATCGTCCGGGGATTGATCGTTATGCTTTGCGCAGCGATCGTTATTATCGTTTTTCGCACGTTTCAATTTCGGCGGTAAAACCTCATCGCCCTAATCGTCCTTTTAACTTTAGAAAATATAGAAAATCAGCAGTGTGGGGTGGATTGGCTATCTTAGTTGTGTTTACTGCTTTTTATTTAAGAAGTTCTAAAGCGTTTAGTTCTAAAAAGAAAACTTCAAAGAAATCTAAAAGAAAATCTAAAAAGAAACTTAAATCAAAAAATACTTCTAAATCAATTTCTGTTAATAAAAAAACCACCCGAAATATTAAAAAGAAAAAAACAATCAAAAAAACTGTAAAGAAAAAGCTTAATAAAAAAAGTAAATTAAAAGCTAAAACAAAAAATGAAGCTAAAAAGACGCCGGTTAAAAAACGTTCTCGAGCAAAAATTAAAAATAAAGCTAAGACAATTCAAACTTCTTCTCGATCTGAAATTAACAATTTTCCGCCTAGAAAAAGTAAATCTATTCTTATCAAGCCAACGGCTAAAAGAATTAAAAATATCAAATTGGCCAGACAACTGGCTTTAAAAAGCACTGAAAATATGAACAAAACTGAATCGACTAAAAAAGATTTAACTTTAAACGATTTTATTCAAGAAGATTTAGCGAATAGCCCGCTGGATATTTTAAATCAGCCGACTAAAACTGAACTCAGAACAAATTCTTCTGACGACCTATAACCACTGGCTCAGACCAATCTCACTAAGCTCGCTTCTTTTATAAGCCAATAGATAAAGTGTTTGCTTAATTCGTTGGGCGTCTTGAATGATATCAAGTGCGACTTGTTTTAACTGCTGCCAGTTCACTTCTCCGTGGGCCGAAGGAGGGCAAAGTTTATTGGCATGAGTAAAAATTTGAGGTTTAGATAATTTTGTTTGAAATGAAAAGGGATAAACGCGACAAACGGACGGCCGATATTCATAAATACCACAGGTGTAGTCGCTGTTTAAGA
The DNA here is from genome assembly GCA_964390935.1 of uncultured bacterium. GTDB lineage: Bacteria > Margulisbacteria > CAYMKA01 > CAYMKA01 > CAYMKA01 > CAYMKA01. Next base: position 40,568 of record CAYMKA010000001.1, on the reverse strand, counting down.
AAATACATTGAGCTTGCCCTTTAACCGTTTTGTTTTCTAAATGCGGCATCACATAGTTTTCACGGTGATAATCAATATCGTCAGGCCGTTTTAATAAATCCATCGCCACTTGAGCAGAAGGATATTTTCCCAGAACATGATTTTCAAGGCCTGCTTTTTTTAATAGCAGCAAATCGGAGATAAGCACAAAACGGCTGCCGTCATTTTTACAGCACCGGCTTTCACATTCTTTAAACACACACAAAAAATTAAGGTCTGGAGAGTTAAAAATATTTTCTAAAATTTTTTCGGAATTAAAGAGTTTATTTAAATTTTCTGCATCAATTTTTAATGCAGATGGTAAAAGTTCATCAAGGACATTATTCATGATAACTGGCAATCGAAGTTTCGGTTTCAAATAGACGGACTTCGATTACAGGCAGGCCATTTTTTTTAGCGATCTCAAAGAGATGTTTGGCTAAATTTTCGGCAGTTGGATTTTGCTCCATAACAAAAACGGGTTCATTTTGTTTTTGGAGTATTTCGAGATAAGGATCTTCTTTAAATAAAATCATTTTATGATCAATTTTTTCGTCAATATAGTTTTTCATTATTTTTTTAACGTCTGCAAAATCAACTACCATGCCTAACGGATTAAGCTGGTTATTTTGCAAGACAATTTCTAATGTCGCATTATGACCATGCAGGTTTTTGCATTTTCCCTGATGTCCGAGCAAGCGATGTCCGTAACAAAAAGAGATTTTTTTAATAATTTGATATTGGCTTGCAGTCATGTTGGAGAATTATACGGTATCTTCTGAACTAACATCCTGATAAAATTTAATATGCTTTATTTGACCCGCCGCGAGACTTTTGCTGCTGCCCATCGTCTGTATCAAAATGATTTATCGGAAATAGAAAACCAAAAGCTTTATGGAAAATGCGCTAATTTTTATGGACATGGCCATAATTATGAAATTCAAGTCACGATTGCTGGCAAACCTAATGCTCAAAATGGCATGGTGATGAATTTGGTGCAATTAAAAGAAATTATTCATCGTGAAATTATCAGCGAAGTGGATCATAAACATCTTAACCAAGATGTCACGTGGCTAAAAAATATTAATCCTACTGCTGAAAATTTGGTGTTGGCCTTTTGGAACCGTTTAAAACCTCATCTGGATTTATTTTCTATTAAACTAATTGAGACTGAAAATAACTGGGCAGAGTATCGTGGCGAATAAATGGGCGGTTGTGACCGGAGCGGGTCGTGGCATTGGCGCTAGCGTTGCTCTTGAACTAGCCAAACAAAATTATGGACTTATCTTAATTAGCCGAACTCTCGAACAACTAAAAGAGACTCAAAAAAATGTTTTAAAAGAAGTGAATGTTCCTTTAGAACTTTTGGCACTTGATTTGTCTGATCAGAAATCCTTTTTGATTATTTCTGCGCTTATTGAAAAGTTAATTAAGCAAAATGATATTTGGGAAGTTTTGGTCAATAACGCCGGGGTCTGTTATCAAGATGAAATTAAAAACATGTCGGACGAATCATTTGAAAAAATGCTGGCGGTAAACGTGACAGCGGTTTTTAAATTGTGTCGATTGGCGCTGCAAAAAATGAGTCGTAAGGGGACTTTGGTGAATGTTGCTTCGGTGGCTGGTATTTATGGCGTTTCTAAATTTGATGGACTAGGCCCGTATGCGGCGACTAAAGCAGCTGTGATTGGTTTTACCGAAATGATTGCTCAAGAAGGAAATTTACACGGTAAAAACATTTTAGGTTATTGTATTAGCCCAGGAGCCGTAGACACTCAAATGCTCAAAGCCATTGTGAGTGCTGATTACGAAGCCGACTTAAAACCAAAAGATATTGCTGAAAAGGTTATTCAATTAGTCACTAAGCGACCACTGGATCTTAACGGAAAAAATATCCCGGTTTGGTCTAATAAAAATGAATGACATAATTTCAATCCTATTAACAACGCTTAATAGATCAAATTTAATTTCAAAAGCCATTGATTCGGTGCTGGCTCAGACCTATTCAAACTGGGAACTTTTAATTTCTGACGATGGCAGTACGGATGATACAGCAGAGGTTGTAAAAAAATATTTAAAAAAAGACCCCCGAATTAAGTATTTTTTTCATAAGCAACTGGGTATCTCAGGTTCCAGAAATTTGGCAGCTCAAAAATCATCTGGAGACTGTTTCGCTATTATCGATTCGGATGATTATTACAAACCTGAGCATTTGCAGGTGCAATATGAATTTATGAAAAAAAATAATGCAGATATTGTTTATAGTCCTGTAATTGTTTGGGGGCCGGAAGAATTGGCTTATGTTCCTGATCGACATGACACAAATCAAAAAATTCATATTACTCAATGTGTTTGTTCAGGCACTTTGCTAATTTCAAAAAAAGCTTTTGAAAAATTAAACGGCTTTAGAATTATTTCTTACGCCGAAGATTCTGATTTGGTGGAGCGGGCCGAAAAGATGAAGATGAAAATATTAAAAAATAATCTTTCGACATATGTTTACAATGTTCAAACGCCAGCATCGGTGGCTAAATCAGTATAGTCAGTCTTGGCGCGTTTTTTCGTGAATCACACTAACCAGGGCAGGCCTTAAAGCCCTGGGTTTTTTAATGGTCACTTTGGCATAAGTTATTTTTTGATTCTCAAAAATTGTTTCCATCAGGGCTTGAGCCAGAGTTTCTATTAGTAAAAAACTACTTTTTTGAGCCTGTGCGACCAACATTTGGCTTAAAGTGTGGTAATCCACAATTTGTGTTGCATTTTCAGATACAAGACTTATTTGAGGATTATATTCATATTCTATGTCCAAAATTAAAGGCTGCTTCTTTTTACGTTCGTTTTTATAGAGTCCGATGATGCAAGGGCATTTGAGATTTTCTATTTTTATTCGCATGGGATGATATTATAATGCCCGTAGTGACTCCTAAAATTAAATTTCTAATCAATGTTTTAATCGGATTGCTCGTCTTGGTTATTTTGGGCTGGTTTTTAACTCATGTGATAAAACCTTCTCAAAAAGAATCGGCTCTTTCCCGTAACGAAGCACTGAGCATTTTAAAAACTTCAGCTCCTTTTATTGTGAATCCGGTTTTATTTGACGTGGCCGATATCACTTCTGACTATGATCGAAAATTCTTCCAGAAAAATTTTGATAAACACACCTTCTTTTTGCTTAAAATGGATTTAGATCAAAATGGCAAAGAGGACTATGTCATTTCTGGAAAATTACCTCAAGAAAAAACAACTTTTGTTTACATTGCCGAAAAAACAGACAAAGGGTTTGAGCCAAAATATTTTAGAAAGTTGTTTTTAGAAAAAGGTTACTTCATGCTCTATGTGTTTGAAGATCAAGGTCAAAAACGTCTGGTGATTGGTTTGACTGCCGGGACAGACGATGTCTTGACGGTCAATCATGAAGGTGGGCGTTATTATTTAAATTATAGTGGTGATGAAACCAAATTCTATTCTGAAGCATTTCAATAAAGCTCGTAAGGGACAGAACAATGTTCTGTCCATACAAACCAATCAAATTCAAGTGGGGGACCGTCATTATCCCGTCACCATTAAACGAAAACCATTTTCTAGAAGCTTGTCGATGCGTTTAAAGCCTATTTCGGGCGACATCATGATTTATGTCAGTGCTCCCAAATCACTTTCAGTGAATGCCGTTTTAGAATATATTCACGAAAAATCGACCTGGTTAGAAAAACATATTACCCCACTTCAGAAAAATTCTTCTATTGAACCCAGTCACGGACTTACAGAAAAACAGTTAAAACAAGCCGCTTTGGAATATCTTACTAAGAGAGTAGGGTATTATGAAAATATCTATCAATTATTTTCATCTAAAATCATGGTACGACGTTTTACGGCCCGCTGGGGATCGTGCGACAGACAGCGCGTCTTAAAATTTAATTATCAGTTAATGCTTTTGCCTAAATCGATCATTGATTACATTGTGGTGCACGAAATCTGTCATTTAAAAGAATTAAACCATAGTCCCAATTTTTGGAAGTTAGTGGCACAAGAAATTCCTGATTATGCTCAGCGCCGTAAGTGGCTGCGTCAAAATCAATTAAGAATTCTTACTTCTTTTTAGCCTTAGGATTAGGAAATTGCAGCATTAAAAGAGCACTGTCTTGATCGGCTTCAATTTTGGCCATTTCATTTTTTTCAAGCTCTAAAGCTTGACCAGGTTCCAAATCGTTAGCGAGTTGCCCGTCGTACACTTTAATTTTTCCAGAAATCACAATTAATACCGAATCCACAATTGACTTGTGATTAGATAAAACTTGACCGCTTTTTAAGCAAATCAAAGTTTGTTTTTGATCATCAGTCGTGGTGAGCGGTTTAAAAACAGGATTATCAGCCGAAAAACTAGCCTGGGCTTTTAAATCGGTAATTACCATTTTTCGTAATGAACTTTATCTTTGCCGTGACCCAGTGATTCCATGGTGGTTTTGACATCTTCGATCATTTTGCCAACTCCACACACATAAATCGCAGTCACATCTTTAGGAATATATTTTTCTAGTTTGGTTTGCACGTAACCGGCTTCCCCAGTCCATTTGTCCGAAGGTCGGCTGAGCGTACGCACATAATTAAAGTTAGGATATTTCTTTTTTAGCGCTTGTAATTCGTCTTCATAATAAAGTTCATTATCAAAACGAACTCCATGAATTAAAAGTAAAGGATCTTTGTAGCCGTCGTGTAGTAACTGACGATACATACTGCGCATCGGAGTAATTCCTGTTCCGGTAGCAACAAAGGCTAAAGGGCCAGTAGAATTTTTCGGGTAAGCAAAAGATCCATAAGGAGCCATTAACTCAAATTGAGAACCCACGTGTAAATTCTTATGAAAATAAGTCGAACCCGGGCCGCCTTGAACCCACGTAATCGCTAATTCAATAAAATCTTTTTCAAAAGGGCTTGAAGCAATCGAGTAAGCTCGCTTAAAAGGTTTAGCGGGATTTTCTGGATTTGGAATAGTGCTCATCGCAAATTGACCAGCGATAAAATCAATTTGTTCTCCGGGAGGCAAAGTAAATACAAAATGTTTAACAGAGTCTGAAAATTGATCAATACGAGTGACAGTCGTCAAAAACTTCTTTGGCGGCATATTAAATTTCCCCTTCTCTAATAAATTGAGATTCTGATTCTAAATCGCACACTCAGCTTCGCCAATGCCTGTGAAAACAAAGTCTTCATTTTCATTGGGTTCTTTAAAGAGTTCGACATCCGCAACGGTAATCTGTTGGAAAGGTTTTAAGGCTTCCATCACCGTGCTTGGTTGCTGTGCATTAGCCCATTCCACAAAGTTTTTACCTTTGTCTTTACGATACATATCAATCAATGAATCAACGACTTTAGGAATGTTACGAGCAGGGTATTTCGCAATCGCTTTTCCGGTTTTTACAGTAGAACTCATGATTTCTCCGCCTAAATAAAGTTGATAGACAGGAGCTTTTTTACCGCTCACGTTCATCACGCCACCTTGAAAACCAATCGGCGCCCCACGATGTTGTGAACATGAATTAGGACAACCGCTGATTTTAATTAAAATGCCTTTTAAATCTTCATTAGCCGGGTTGGTAGAAGGATATTTTTCTTTGATGTAGTCGGTTAAGTAACTGCCCAGATGTTTTGATTTGGTAATAGCCAAGTTACAGGTATGACCGCCGGGACAGCTCAGCACATCTTCAATACGGTTTGAACCCACTTCAGCCAGTCCAATTTTGACCAGGTCAGCATAAAGCGCTGTTAAACTTTCATTTTTAACCCAAGGAATTACAAAATCTTGTTCCGTGGTGGTGCGAATTTCTCCATTGCCGTATTTTTCGATTAAATCTGCAATTTGAACAAATTGTTTTGCAGTCAAATCCCCAATGATCATTTTTAAGAACACATATGAAAATCCACTTTGTTTTTGAGCGAAAACTTGAACACGTTTCCATGCTTCATAAGCTGGAGAGGCTGTTCCGCCACTGACTACTTTGACGTCGGGAATTTTTTCAGCGGGAATTTCTACTTTAACGGTCTTAGTTTTTTGAGCTTGATACTCTTTTTCAACGTTGGCTTTAAATGTTTCGATGCCTTCTTTAGCCACTAAAAACTTAATACGCGCCATCATTTGATTTTCACGTTGGCCGACTTTATTAAAATGGCGGGTAATCGCTTCCATATAAGGAATTAATAATTCTTCAGGCATAAATTCACTAAACAACTGAGCATGGTGAGGAGATGCACCAAGACCGCCACCTACTAAAACTTTAAAACCACGTTTGCCGTTTTGGATTTTAGCAATCGCACCAATACAGTTCATCGAGGTTTGGCCTAAATCTCCTTCGCCAGAACTAAAATTAACTTTAAATTTGCGAGGCAGTTTTTGGAATTCTGGATTTCTTAAGAAATGTTTAAAAGCCGCTTGTAGATAGGGGTAAGTATCAAAAACACTATTTTGATGAATGCCATCTAAAGGTGAACCGACAATATTTCTCCAAGAGTTGCCGCAGCCTTCGCGTGAAGTCAGTCCCACGGTATCTAATTTTTCTAAAATTGCCGGCACATCATCCAATTTAATGAAGTGAAACTGAAAATTTTGACGAGTTGTGATGTGTCCAATGCCAGTAGAATATTTTTCTGCCACTTCAGAAAGGGCTCTCAATTGTTCTGCATTCATGATGCCGCCTGGAATTTTGACGCGGATCATTTGAACGCCTTCAGGACTTTTTTGTTTTTGACCGTAAATGCCGTACAGCAAGCGAATTTTTTTAAATTCTAAATCGTCTAATGCGCCGCTTCTTAATCTTGCTACCGCATCTTTAAAATTTACGATTTCTTTTTTAACAATATCGCTTACCGGTCGGGCCATGAGGGTCTCCTTTTTCTATTTCTGTTTTTATTAGTAAGTCGGCATGCTGGGATCAATTTTCTCAGCATATTCTTTAATTCCGCCTGCTACACTTTTTAATTTGGTGTAACCTTTAGAACGCAAAAAATTTAAGGCCTTCATGCTTCGTGCTCCACGCAAGCAATGGATTACAATATTATCGTCTTTATTTAACTTCGTATAATCCGATTCAATCGAGCTAAGCGGAATCAATTTGGCATCAGGAAAATGTACTATATCCCATTCATTTTGTTCGCGGACATCGACCAGCGTAAACTTTTCTTTTTTATCGAGCATGGTCTTTAACTGCATGACCGAAATTTCATCATTTGATAATTCCACATTGGCCTCCTCAACGGCTTTCATGCCGCAAAATTGTTCGTAATCAATTAGAGCAGTCACCGTGCGATTAGTTCCGCAAATAGGGCAGGCGGGGTCTTTGCGGATCTTTAACTCTCTAAATTTCATTTTTAATGCATCAAACAGCATTAGTCTGCCTACTAAAGTTTCGCCAATTCCCGTTAAGTACTTAATGCCTTCGGTTGCTTGGATCAGACCAATCACACCCGGTAACACACCAATCACGCCGCCTTCAGCACAGCTTGGCACCATGCCTGGTGGGGGTGGATCGGGATATAAGCAGCGGTAGCAAGGTCCATTGGGGTCTCCAAAAATAGTAGCCTGACCGTCAAAGCGAAAAATACTGCCATAGACATTGGGGATTCCTAAAAGCACACAAGCGTCATTTACCAGGTAGCGAGTAGGGAAGTTGTCTGTCCCGTCGATGACCATATCCCACTTTTTGCCTGTGCCGTCGTTTGAAAAAATTTCCATCGCATTAGAAGAGTTTAAGTGAGTGTTATAGGTAACAACTTCTAAATTAGGGTTAATGTCTTTTAATTTTTTCTTGGCAGATTCAATTTTGGGAGTGCCCACGTCACTTGAAAAGTGAATGATTTGGCGTTGCAGGTTACTGGCATCGACCACATCAAAATCAACCAGACCAATTCGACCAATGCCGGCAGCAGTTAAATATAATGAAGTTGGCGAACCCAAACCGCCTGTTCCTATTAAAAGGACACTCGAAGCTTTTAATTTTTTTTGGTTTTCAATTCCAAATTCAGGCAAAATTAAATGCCGCGCATAACGGCTCTTTTCTTCTTTAGATAAGGTTATTTGATCTAGAGGTAACATAATCGGCTCCTCGCTAAATAATGTAAAAACTAGAGCGCCAAGAATATCACAAATCCGGACTATTTTGGACTGGATTAAGGAGCAGAGTTACTTTTTATTAGTGCTTAAATCTTCTAAAAGTCTTTTCAAGCCAATCGTCATCGCCATTTTGAGGGCGTTTTGATAACCAATGCCGGAAATATGGCCAATTTTTTGAGCCAAGTCAAAATTTCCTAGGCTGACATTGATGTTTATTTTTTTAAATTCATTATTAGGAGAAACCATGTATTCATCGATGTCAGCGGAGTCATAAAACTTGGCCAGTCGTTCCAGCTGAATATCTTTATCTAATTTTTTATCATACACCAGTTTTATTTTTTTCATTTTGTTTCTCCGTTTTCAAAAAATAACTTTTCCCCCTCCCTTTTTCCCTCCCCACCTTTGTGGGGAGGGTTGGGGTGGGGGCAAAAAACTATATGATATTATACCCATTTTGTATACCTAATAACTTTCCTGGTTTAAATAATGCAATTCCAATGCCAATTTTGATTTTGAATAAAGCTCGATATACTCACACGGGAGATAAAAATAAATGATTATTCTTGATGATATTCAAACCATTCGCAAAAAAGACCCCGCTGCTCGTAGCGTTTTGGAAATTTTACTGTGCTATCCCGGACTACATGCCATGTGGTTGCACCGCATTGCACATTTTTTATGGCGGCTTAATTTAAAGCTCATTGCTCGTTTTATTTCGCACATTGCTCGTTTTCTAACAGGGATTGAAATTCATCCTGGTGCTCAAATTGCCAGCCGCGTTTTCATTGATCACGGCATGGGTGTGGTCATTGGTGAAACCGCTATTATTGAAGAAGAAGTTTTAATTTATCAGGGCGTGGTTCTAGGTGGAACGCATTTAGAAAAACGAAAACGCCATCCCACCATTCGCAAAGGGGCCGTGATTGGGGCAGGGGCGATTGTTTTGGGAGATATTGAAATTGGTGAATACGCTCGCGTGGGTTCAGGTTCGGTCGTGGTGAAACCAGTGCCTGCGGGAAAAACAGCGGTGGGAATTCCTGGACACATAGTTGGGGAAGCTTCAGGGGTTGAAAAATTAGAGCATGAAAAAATTGCCGATCCTGTCCTAGCGCTTATGGTTAAAAAATTAAATGTTTTAGAAGAAAAATTAAACTTACCTAAAACTCAGTTTAGTGATCTTCAAGAAAAATAGGCATCATCTGTAATGACAGAAAAATTTCCGCTGTTTCCGCTGCCTAGTGTGGTTTTATTTCCTAAAGTTGAAATTAAATTAAATTTATTTGAAAAAAGATATTTAGAAATGTTTGAGCATGTTCTGCAAAAAGATCAGCGCTTTGTGTTATCAAGTTTTTTGCCGGGCTGGGAAGACGATTACTACCATACAGACGCTATTGAAAAAGTGGCTTGCCTCGGGAAAGTCATCGACTGGCAAAAAAAATCTAATGATCAGATTTTAATTACTTTTTATGGAGAAGAACGCATTAAAATTGATTCAATCAGTGATCATAAATCTTACCGAGAAGCGCTGATCCATCCTATTCCAGAACATCCTTTGTCTTCGAAAGAAAAATTACTCGCCAAGGTTTCACCAGATCTGCAAAAAGAAGCGAATATTTTTTTTGTGGTTTCGAAAAATTTTTATATTAATGAAACGACCTTGCTGAATTCTTATGCCAGCCGCATGGCTCTAGCCATTGAAACCAAGCAAGAGCTTTTAAAATTAAATGAACTGGATGATCGCTTTTTGAGAATCTGTGGCTTTTTAAAAGAACAACCTTTTCAGAAGCCTTTGTCGCTCGATGATTTAATAGGAGAAATTTCAGTTAACTAGTTTTTTAAAGATGGTGCCGACGCGAAGCGCGAGGTGTGCCGAAGGCCGGACTTGAACCGGCACGGGATTTATAAGACCCCGAAGGATTTTAAATCCTTTGTGTCTACCAATTCCACCACTTCGGCGCATCCCTATCAATTTTCAAAATTTCGTAGATTAGTTATTCAAGATAAATACTTAATCAACGCTGCTTGCGCCGCACTACGCTACGCTTCGTGTCGGCATTTTTTTAAATCTAACATAGATTTAATTAACTGATTACTTCCCCATGATCTTAGGATCAAAAACATTACTGCCACTGGTGTCTTTTTGTTTTTTCTTTTTACGGATGCCCTGCTTCCATTCAGTGTTTTTGCGCACATCAAGTAATTTTTCATCACTTTTTTTTAAAAACTGATTCATCTTGTCTTCAAAAGTGCCAGCCTGAGGTCGATCACGACGCATCCCGCCTCCGCCACCTTTACGGCCCTGTTGAGATTTATATTTGTTATAAACCTGAGGCTCAGGACGAGGAGCTGCAGATTCTTCGGTCGATCCGCCAACCTTCGTAATTGAATTTCCAGGGACTTTTTTGATTGATAGATCGAGTTTGCCTTTTTTGTTAGTGCCTAAAACTTTTACTTTGACCTCTTGGCCGTTAGTTAAATAATCTCCAATATTGGTGATGTAGGCATCGGCAATTTCTGAGATGTGAACAAGACCTTCTTGGCCATCCTGCAATTTAACAAAAGCGCCGAAACTGGTGATCCCAGTAATCGTTCCGGTGGTTATGCTTGAATCTTGATTCTCTGTCATTGCTGTTCTGCAACTTTATAAACAATTTCACCGGCTTTGACTAGTCCTAACTTTTGACGGGCGAGAAGTTCTAAATATTCTGGGTCTTTCAGCTTTTGCAGACGGTTTTTGAGGTCGGCATTTATTTTGGTCTGGAGCGCTATTTCTGACTGCAGGGCTTTGTGTCGTTTAATGACCACATAGTTATGATGGATGCCTCGTCCGGCCATAATCCCCAGGTAAAGCAAGATTAAAAAAATTATCCCTGTCCGACGCATGGCATGGATTATACTATGGCAGGGGGCGGGCTTTTTGATCACACAATTACGAGAAATTTCAGAACTGATTGGCCGTAAAAACTATACTGACGCCCTGGCCCTTGCCGCTCATCTTCCTGATGAAAAATTAAAAAAGAAGTTACAGTTTAGCTGTTTACTTAATTTAGAGCGTTACGCCGAAGCTGAAAAAATTGAACTCACTGAAGAAGAAGATACTTTTCACCTGCGTGGCATTTTATTTTTAAAACAAAGTCGTTTTGAAGAGGCCTTCGCCCAGTTTAAAAAATCTTTAGAAGTGAAACCCGATTATGCCCCGGCTTATGAGGGAATTGGTGATGTCTTGCAGGCCTTGGAATCAGTGGAACAGGGCATTGAATTTTATGTCAAAGCCTTTGATCTTGATCCCAGCCAAAATATTTTAAAAGAGAAAATTATCACTAGTGTCTGGGAGCGCAGTGGCGGCTGTAAACAAACTGGCATGTGTTGTCACAGTGTGCAATTGCAATTTAAAGGAGTGGTTCTTAATTCACCTGAACAGTTAGCTCAGGCACAGCAAGTGGAACCGATGTTTTTGCAATGGCAATTTCAAGGCCAAGATGCACGAGGGCAAGGCGTTTTTAAATGTAAGCATGTGATTGGTCAAAGTACTTGTGGAATTTATGAAGACCGGCCTGAATTGTGTCGCCAGTATCCGATGAAACCTGGTTTTAAAGATTGCGGTTATCAATTTCGATTAAGACCTGATTTACCTCTGATTAAAAATTTAGCGATCGTTAAAGAAGTGGGCAGACTGGCGCTGCATTATGGACGTTTCATGGATGCACTTAAAATTCTATTTCCTTTGCAGACGGAAGGTGATGCTGAAATTCAAAATATGCTGGGTACCACTTATTTTTGTTTGAAACGTTTTGGTGATGCTAAGGCCAGCTATCGCCGGGCGATTAAACTTGATCCTAAATTTGCGTTAGCCTGGGTGAATTTAGGCGATTGTTATTTTGAAGAAGCTTTGAAAGAGAAAGCCAAGGAATGTTATGAAGAAGCCGTTAAAGCAAAACCTAATTTTTTATTGGCACAGCGAGGGTTAGAGAAGTTAGTAGCGTAGGCCCCCTAACCCCCTAAAGGGGGAATTTGTTTTTAAAACTGACCATCCCCTTTAGGGGACGGGAGGGGCCTGTATTTTTATCTTTCTAGCGATAACATAATTTCTTTAGCAATGTTTTTGTCGTCAAAAGTAACAATAATTTTTTGCTGACCTGATTTCCATAAATATAAATTCTTTTCGGTAATTTTATTAACTGGTCCCAGCACTGATTCAATTTGTTCTTTGTTCATGTTGGTTCGTACCCCTTGAAAAATATTAAAGCGGTGTTCTTTTGAAAAATAAAATCGATAAATGTTGTTGTCCCACACATAAACCCGCATATCGACTCCAGCACCGCGATAATACATGACGACATCATCTTCCCGGTCATCAGCGCTGTAACGCTTGGGATAAATTTGATCAGGCATTCCAATTTGGTTGATAAAAAAAGAAAATCGCCCGCCTAAAAATTTTGACCAGTCGACATTTTGAAACGAGACTACAGAGGACGCGGTGGTTACCAGTTCATCGGAATAGCCCGGCTCTAGAGTGGATAAATATAAAGTAATTCCTAAAACTAAAAGGGCTAAAACAATCTTTGATCTCATGCCTCTATAATATAGAGGAAATGTCACGAATTAAAAGTCCTTTTCAAAAGTGGCTATATCGCAATCGTTTAGAAATAAAAGTAGCAATAGGATTAATGTTGTTTTTTATTGTTGTTTTTCTTTGTCTGAGACTTTTTTATAAGCCTCCTGTTCAGCCGGATACGCAAACGCAGGCTTTGTCACTAGCCCAAGATAAAGGGGTTGAATTTGTGCTCAATCATCTCACTTACCGCCGGGGGGTGATTAAACAATTTGACCCGCTCAAAAATTCTCAAGAAAATGAATATTTGTCAGAAACGCTAGGTTTGTGGATGGTGTATTTGGTGGAAACGCAGCGCCAAAGCATTTTTGATAAACAGGTTAAAAATTTGCAACGGTATTTTTTGAGTCCAGAAGATTGGGTGTATTGGCGTATTGATCAATCGACTCCCAGTTCTTGCAATGCCTCTCTTGATGATTTGCGTATTGCGTTTGCCTTGGCCCAGGCAGGAAAAATTTGGAAACAAAAAAAATACTTGGCATTAAGCGCTGTGATGGCCCAGCGTATGAAAAAAATTAATTTAAGAGATAACTATTTTGTCGAGTCTTATTGTGAAGCTCCGCAGCCTGATATTTCATTTAAAGTTGATTTGTCCTATCTCGATTTACCAGCCATGGCTTATTTGTCTCAATTTGATAAAGACTGGCAGGCGGTTTTATACCGATCTCAAAAACTATTGAATGGGGGAAAAACTCCCACCGGATTTTATTTTGATAAATATCTTATTGATAAATCAAAGTATGGCTTACAAGATATGAATTTAATTAATCAATTGATTTGTGCTCAGGTAGAAAGTCAGGTGAATGGAAAACCCTCTAAATTATATTTATGGCTCAAAAATGAATACTTAAAGAAAGGCAAAGTCTACGGTCGTTATCATCCCGTCACTTTGAAAGCTTTGGTTGATTATGAAAGTCCTGCCGTTTATGGATTAATGTTAAGTCTGGCTGTTTTTCAAAATGATATGGAGTTTGCTCAACCCTTAGCTAAAAAACTTTTGCTTTTACAAAACAACAATGGTTCTTTTGGGCAGGCTCCTTTTGAAGCGTTTGATCATATCTTGATTTTGACCGCCTTGCGTCACTACCAGACCTTTGTACAAGAATCGATGCATTAGAACATTGAAGGTGGGTAGATCATGACGGTCTATGCCAAATTATGCTAACCAAATTCGGATTAGTTTATTAATTCTCTTAGCCGTGGGTTTTTGCGCTGGATATTTTTATTTATATTATTTTCAATTTGATCTTCAATATTTTTTATATATTTTATTAGCCCTGATGGTTTCTTTGGTGGCCATATTGTTGGGATCAATTTTAGGAATATTTTCATCGCTCATAGCAATTTTTATTTTTATTGGGACATTTTTATTTCAATTAATTACCAGCTCAGGCTTTTTTGATTTTCAATTTAATCAAGGCCTGTGGCTGTTTTTATATCTGATAGAAGGGGTTTTCTTTGGCATGATCGGAGACGGCCTCATTTTTTATTATCGCCTTCAAAAAAAGCATCCTGAAGAAATTAGTGCTATGGCCAGAGAACGTAAAGTCAAAGTAGTGAGTGATAAACAATTTGAAACTGCTCTCACTGAAGCGGTGGCAAGAGCAACGCGCCGTAAAAGTCATTTCAGTGTTTTAAATATAAGTTTGGATGACTATGCTGATGTGCAAAGAGTGTTTAACGGAAAAGCTTTATTTTTAACTGGTGAAAAAATTTTTAAAACTATTATGGATTTGGTAGAGGATGGAGATACCTTAACTCGTAAAGGAGATACACACTTTGAAGTTTTGTGTGAAGGGCAGGCAGAAGAAGATATAAAAAGTAAAGCCTATCTAATGGCTCATCAATTATTAAACAGTTATTTTTCATACGGTAAAACCAATATTAAATTGGGGATCAAAATTAAAATTGGCATGGCTACTTATCCTCAGGATGCGAAGCGGGCACTGACTTTAAGAACCCAAGCTGGTAAACAGCAATTAGTCGTCAAAAAATCATGAAAATTTTTTTGAAAAACCTGAAACTGGGGCTCTGGTGTGCTCTCAGTGTGTGTGTGCTGACCGCAGCTTTATGGAGTGATCAATCTCTTAAAAAAGTATTGGTGGTCTACGATCAAGAATATCCGGCCGGCGCTCTTTATGATTTGCCCGCATCTTTTCAAAATTTACTTTCTCACTTTGATGTGCAAACAGCGACCCTGGCGCTTAAAGATTATCGAAAAGGGCTGGTCAATTTATACGATGTCATTTTTTATGTCGGTGCTGACGCAAAAGAAAAACCAAATTTATTATTTAATGACGATATTGTGAGCGTGATGGATAAAAAAACAGTGTGCTGGGTTTTTGCAGGTGCACAAAGTCTAATCAATGCTTATCCTCAAAAATTTGGTTTCAGAATAGCTCCTCAAGAATTTGGTTTTTCAAAATTATATTATCAAAGCCAGCTTTATGACCGCTTGGGTGAAGATGTTTTTATGATCACAAACTATGACCGTAAAAAAATTAAACTGATTGGCAGCCATTTTAGAAATGATGAGCAAGTGCCTTTTGCAGTGAAACAAAAAAAATTTTGGTACATTAGTGATTTACCGCTTTTTATGAGTAGTTCTTCTTATATTTTTGCAGATTTATTACATGATATTTTGGAAGAATATCACCCGGCTTCTAAACAAGCTTTTATTCGTATTGAAGATGTTCATCCTAAATATAGACCAGAAATGTTAAGAAATTTGGGAAAAACATTTAAAAAATATCATGTCCCTTTTGCTTTCGCAGTTATTCCTGTTTATCAGGATCAGAAGCAATTCTTCACAATGGCAGAGCGGCCTTATTTTGTTTCTGCGCTGCGCTATCTGCAAACTGTAGGCGGGACAGCCATTTTGCATGGTTATAACCACGCCAATCAAAATATCACAGGAGAAGGTTTTGAATTTTGGAACGTGCAAAAAGACAAAGCCTTTGCTGGGATGAATGAAGAGCAAATTAGAAAAAAAATTGAAGATGCATTGGAATTAACAATGCAATCCAAAATTTATCCTCTCGCCTGGGAAACCCCTCATTATGCGGCCTCACAGTTAAGTTATCGAATTTTAGGTGAATATTTTTCAACTGCTGTTGAGAGATTACAGATCAGCGATAAATCATACAAAGCCTCACAAAATTTTCCTTATCTTATTAAAGACCGTTATGGCCGTTTTGTGATTCCTGAAAATTTGGGTTATTACAGTGAGGAAGAGGGGCTGACCATCGAACAAATGTTGGCAGAAGCTAAGAAAATGTTAGTCGTTCGCGATGCCATTGCCGTCGGCTTTTTTCATCCCTGGATGCCTCCCGAAAAACTGGAAGAACTGATCAAAGGTCTTAAAAAAATGGGATTTGATTTTTTGGATATGCGTGATTTGCCTAACCAGGTGAAATCTCCGCATTGGGTGCTGTATTCGGGACTTCCGAATATGCATGACCCTGAAAAGAACGGGCAATTTTTTCATTTTAAAATTAATCCGCTTCAAAATGTGAAACTCGATTATCAAAAAATGAAGGCTTTTGTGGTGAACCCCGACGGTCATGAAAATATTATTGATTTTATTGAAGAACCATCACGGGCCCATACTTTGTTTGAAATCCCAGCGACTCAAAAAGGTATTTTTGTCATGAAGCTGACTCAAGACAATGTGCAAATGATTTCAACAGGATCATGGTTAAAAGATACTTTTTTGGGAAAGCAATCAATGAGCTGGTTTGATTCTGTGCTTCGAATCATGATGTGGGTTTTTTTCGTGACGAATATTTTATTTGTCATGGGACTTTTTATTGTTTTTGCTCTGAAATACATCAGCCATCGTCGTCAGCAGAAAATGAGAACATTATGATTTTAAATACTCTTTTTTTGATTGCGCTTTTTTCAATTTGGTTAATGATTATTTATAACGGAGTATTATTTTTGGTTGCCATTTTTTATCGTGATATTAACCAAGAAGAAACCATTGATTTGTTGACAGCTAACAAACAATTTCCTGGAGTTTCGATTTTTATCCCTGCTTATAACGAAGGGGTGGTGATCCGCGATACTTTGCAAAGCATGGTTCATTTAGATTATCCGCCTGAAAAGCTTGAAATTTTTGTGATTAACGATGACTCCAAAGATAATACTGCAGAAATTGTGACTGAGTTTTCTAAAAAATATAAACAAATCAAACTGTTAAACATTCCTCCTGAAATCGCTCATCGTGGCAAATCGAGCAATTTAAATTATGGTCTTAAACACGCCAGCCATGAGTTAATCGCTATTTATGATGCAGACAATAATCCTGAACCTCAGTCTCTTGAAATTTTAGTGACAGCGGCGATGTCTGACCCCAAAATTGCAGCGGTGGTCGGAAAAGTCCGCACTATTAATAAGGAAGTCAATTTGTTGACTCGGTTTATTAATATTGAATTTATCGTCCATCAATGGACTCATCAAGCCGGCAAATGGTTTTTGCACCGCATTGCTTTTTTGTCCGGAACTAACTTTGTGATTAAAAGAGCGATTTTAAAAGAAATGGGCGATTGGGATTCAAAGTCGCTTACAGAAGACACGGAACTAAGTTTGAGATTAATTGAAAAAGGTTATCGCATTTGGTTTTGTCCTACGGCTGTGACCTGGGAGCAAGAACCCCAAGAATGGAAAGTATGGTTTAAGCAGCGCCGCCGCTGGGTGAAGGGCAATTTTTATATTGTGAACAAATACTTAGGGAAGGGTTTAACCAATCCCAGGCTTTTTTCAACCATGCTTTATATGTTCTCAACCTATTACAGCCTTATTTTTTTAATTTTAGTTTCTGATTTTATTTTTTTATGCGGCATTTTTCAGTGGGAATGGGCACGCATTACGGTCGAAGGGCCGGTAACTTTAATTTGGTTTGCTACTTTTATGATGTTTTTTCAGGTCAGTTTATTGACGCTGGCTTTTGAAGAAAAAGAGCTCAGTTTTAAAAATATTCTGACGGTTTTTTTGATGTACTTTACTTATTGTCAGGCCTGGCTTGTTTTGGGATTAATGACTTTATTCGAACCAAAGAAAAAAAGAAATTTATTTCATTGGGACAAAACCGTTCGCTTTAACAATAAACCTACAACAAACGTCTAGTATTTAAATTGTTGCAATTTGTTATGGATTCTTTTTATTTGCTCCTATAATCATTTCTCGGTGTTAAAAAGATTTTGTGTCGGAATATTTATTTTTACGCTTCTTTTAGGTAGTGCCATCCAAGCTGTGCCAAATGATATTTCTAAATTTTTAACCAGTACTATTATTTTATCGCCTGACCAGGAAATTCCAGTCAAAGGACTACGCGGGGCTTACTCTTTTTATTTTTATGTTCCTAAGTCAGTAAAAAATATTCAAAATGCCAATTTAACTTTTGATTTTTATTTTTCAGACACTCTACTTAAAAACTTATCTAATCTCACTTTTGTATTAAATGAAGTGCCTTTAAAAACATTAACACTGGCTCAATTCTTTGGCCGTGAAGGTCGGGTGACCTTGCCAATAAAAGGAGAAATCATTAAGTCTGGAGCTAATTATCTGCGGGTTGAATTTTTTGCCCAGGCTAATGAGGATTTATGTAAAGATTTAGACAGCCCTTCAAATTGGTACGTTGTTAAAAAAACCTCTAAATTAGAGATCTTTTATCAGCCTTTTAAAGCCAAGTTAGATTATTTTCCTGAGCCGTTAGTACGCATGAATCAGTTTAAGACTAAAGATTTAATGTTTTATTATCAAAATTTAGATTCTCAGACACTAGAAATGGCTGCTAATTTTTCCAGACAATTAGGACACTGGGACAAGGATATTTATCCGGGCATGATTCAATCCGTTTTAAAATTGCCTAAGGACTGGTCTAAAAAATTTCATCTGCTGCAAATGAGCCCCACCTTTAATATAGAGGCAGGACAGGTGCAGTATCAGTTTGTGCAGCCCAAAATAGACGCCAACGGAATTGTTTTACAGATTAAAAGCGACAAACTCGAAACTGCCCGCAATGCTCTGACCAATCAATTTCATCCAGACTTTTTGTTTAAACTTAAAGATCAAACCGCTCAATTTGTTCCGATTTTTAAAAAAGTGATTAATTACGATTTATTAGCCTTTTTTTCAAATCAATTGTCATTTAAAGAAGCCGGTTATGAAGACGTGATTAATCGAGGCAGTTTTAATGGGACGACTACTTTTTATTTTGCTGTCCCCGCCGCCTGGGAACTGCTTGACGGTGCCGCCATTAATTTTAAATTTAGCTTGTCACCCTTGCTTGATTCCACCAAATCGCAAGTCACTGTTTTTATTAATGGCATTTATGCCGGGACCACCAAATTAAAAACAGTGCCTGGCCGTAAAATGAATTTTAAGGTCAAAATTCCTCCGCAGGCGCGTGATCGCCAACTGCTGGAGGTCGCCGTGCGTTATTATCTTGATACTGAACAGCAAGTTAATTTAGATTGCGGCCGCAGAGACTACGACAAAGCCTGGTTTATTATTCATGGCGATTCTTGGCTGGATTACAAACACCGCGATAAAAATGTTTTTTATTTAAGTGATTTGCCAGGGCCGTACTTACTTCGCAAAAAAGTAAATTTGCCGCTCTTTGTTATGCCTGATCAGCCTACAGCAGCCGATTTAACTGCTTTAGAACGTTTAAGCATGAGCATGGGGCAGCTCATGCCTAAAAATGAAAACTGGTTCAGTGTTAAAAAAGCCAGTCAGATTACCAAAGAAGATTTAAAAACGAATCACTTGATTGTGATAGGTTTGGCAGAGCGTCAAAAATTATTTTCGCAAATGAATACTAAATTACCGATTTCATTTCGATTAGATGACAGTAAGCCCTTTATTCATTCCAGCCAAATTGGTTTGCCTTATGATTTTCGTGATCAAATGGGCACCGTTCAACTTATTCCTTCTCCCTTTAACTTTTTAAAAACGATTGTCGTGGTGACAGGAACCAATGATGAGCTAATGCTCAAAGCACTGGATACGATTATTAATCGCAACCAACTGGCTATTTTGGAGGCCAATGTGGTGGTGGTTAACGAATCAGGAAAAATCAATACCATCGCTTCTTACGATAAGAGTCAAATTCAAACCGATCGTCAGCGCAGTCTGCAAATTAAACTTCAAATTTTACTGGTGCTCTTTGTGGTCTTTACGATTTTCGCAGTGATCGCTATGAGCGTTTTATATGCCCTTAAACGTAAAAACTAGTCTCTGTTTTAGTCTGCTTGTGCTGGGTGTTTTGTGGCTGGCCCAGCCTTTGATAGCAGAAGATTTTTCTTATGATGATTTAGATCCCGAAGTTCAGGATTTATACCGCGAAGCAGTTTCAGCAAAAAAGAACAATCGCGAGACTGAAGCCATTGAAAAATACAATCAACTTATTTTAATTTTGCCCAAGGCTGAGGTCTTTAAACAAGAATTAACGGATATTTACGTTAAATTAAAAAATTGGAAATTAGCTGAAAAATATTCAAAAGAACTTTTAACGATTGATCCTGAAAATAAAGATTATCAATTGCAATATGCTCGAATTCTGATGTGGTCAAAGAAATCAAAAATGTCTCTCTCAGAATTAGAATCTTTGCTTTTGTCTGATCCCAGGGATGTGCCGGCCATGACAGAACTGGCTCAAATTTATTTAAATGCTAAGGAAGAAGACAAAGCTCAAAATATTTTTAGAAAAATTCTGCTCGTAAAGCCTGATCAGGATAATGTGAAAATGGATTTAGCTTATTCTTACCTCAGGCAGAAAAAAAATGACGATGCGCTAGATGTTTTAAAAACGGTAAGACGGAATAGTGCATATTTTGGCCCGGCTACTAAAGAAATGAGTGCTATTTATTTAAATAAAAATGATTTTCAAAATTCTAAGGAAGCCCTCTTAAAAGCTTATCAAACTAATCCAGGGGATTTAAATTTGTTAGAGCAGTTGGCCAATGTGACCTTGTGGTTAAAAGAATATGAAAATGCGCAAGTGTATTTTAATTTGCTTAAAAAACGTTGGCCGGCCAGAAAAAAGGATTGGGAAATGAATTTAAAAGAACTGGAAAATCAAAAACAATATGAACAACTAGCTAAAAGCCCGGGTGTAGAATGGTTTTCGAGTTTTTATTCTGAAGCTCAGCAAGGACAAACCCCGCGATCTGTGAATTTAACCAGCATTTTGACTTATCGTTTGCCGCTGACTGACTCTTTTCGATTGTTATTTGATGCAGGCCTGCGTAGTGATCAGGCCATAGGCATTAATTATATTTATGGAGGCGGGCTCAGTTGGTCTTTTTTTAACAATGCTGCCATTATTTTGCGATCACGATTTGAACCCGACAAACAGATTAACCGCTCTAATTGGAACAATGCCGTTTTGGCCTGGTATCCCCTTAACCAAGTTGAATTGGAATATGATTATGAGAGTGCAAATTATTATGATCAAAATAAATCAGTTCAGAGCACCGCAAGACTGGGTTGGCGAGAAGCTTTTATTAAACCGTTAAAAATAAGCCTTGAAACAAATGATTATCAAATTGATCAACCTTCTTCTTATTTTATGCGTATTGATCAACCTGGGAATCCGCGCAAATTAAAAGCTAATCAAGCTGCGGTGGAGTATGAAATTCCTGTTTCTCAAAATTTTAAAGTCAGTCCAGGGTATGCTTATCGTGAAGAAATTGGCCAGGCCACTTCGAGCACTTTTTTCTTCAAAAGTCGTTGGGTTCATCAACATACGCAATATGACGGTTCACTTTATTATCGGGAAGACAGCTTGGGTTACAGATACTGGTTTGGGTATTTAGGGATTAACTTTATTTTTTAAGTTTTTCGTTCACTATCTGCTTAATCACATTTCCGTCGGCATTAAGTCCTGCACTCATGACTTCTTTCATAATTTTTCCAAAATCCTGAGGGCCCTGAGGGTTCACTTTCGCAATGGCCGCTTCGACCACTTTCGCAATGGCTGCAGGATCTGCTTCGGCAGGCAAGTATTCACTGACCACTCCAATTTCATATTGCAGTTGAGCCACTTCATCGGTTTTACCTGCTTTTTGGGTTAACTCGACTGCTTCTTTTAAATTTTTGACATAAGTTTTTAAAATGTTTAAAGATTGTTTTTCGTCTACGCCTTTGGTGTTTACCGTCATAATTTTTGATTTCATCATGCGAAGAACATCTGCAGACGGAAGGTGATGCTGAAATTCAAAATATGCTGGGTACCACTTATTTTTGTTTGAAACGTTTTGGTGATGCTAAGGCCAGCTATCGCCGGGCGATTAAACTTGATCCTAAATTTGCGTTAGCCTGGGTGAATTTAGGCGATTGTTATTTTGAAGAAGCTTTGAAAGAGAAAGCCAAGGAATGTTATGAAGAAGCCGTTAAAGCAAAACCTAATTTTTTATTGGCACAGCGAGGGTTAGAGAAGTTAGTAGCGTAGGCCCCCTAACCCCCTAAAGGGGGAATTTGTTTTTAAAACTGACCATCCCCTTTAGGGGACGGGAGGGGCCTGTATTTTTATCTTTCTAGCGATAACATAATTTCTTTAGCAATGTTTTTGTCGTCAAAAGTAACAATAATTTTTTGCTGACCTGATTTCCATAAATATAAATTCTTTTCGGTAATTTTATTAACTGGTCCCAGCACTGATTCAATTTGTTCTTTGTTCATGTTGGTTCGTACCCCTTGAAAAATATTAAAGCGGTGTTCTTTTGAAAAATAAAATCGATAAATGTTGTTGTCCCACACATAAACCCGCATATCGACTCCAGCACCGCGATAATACATGACGACATCATCTTCCCGGTCATCAGCGCTGTAACGCTTGGGATAAATTTGATCAGGCATTCCAATTTGGTTGATAAAAAAAGAAAATCGCCCGCCTAAAAATTTTGACCAGTCGACATTTTGAAACGAGACTACAGAGGACGCGGTGGTTACCAGTTCATCGGAATAGCCCGGCTCTAGAGTGGATAAATATAAAGTAATTCCTAAAACTAAAAGGGCTAAAACAATCTTTGATCTCATGCCTCTATAATATAGAGGAAATGTCACGAATTAAAAGTCCTTTTCAAAAGTGGCTATATCGCAATCGTTTAGAAATAAAAGTAGCAATAGGATTAATGTTGTTTTTTATTGTTGTTTTTCTTTGTCTGAGACTTTTTTATAAGCCTCCTGTTCAGCCGGATACGCAAACGCAGGCTTTGTCACTAGCCCAAGATAAAGGGGTTGAATTTGTGCTCAATCATCTCACTTACCGCCGGGGGGTGATTAAACAATTTGACCCGCTCAAAAATTCTCAAGAAAATGAATATTTGTCAGAAACGCTAGGTTTGTGGATGGTGTATTTGGTGGAAACGCAGCGCCAAAGCATTTTTGATAAACAGGTTAAAAATTTGCAACGGTATTTTTTGAGTCCAGAAGATTGGGTGTATTGGCGTATTGATCAATCGACTCCCAGTTCTTGCAATGCCTCTCTTGATGATTTGCGTATTGCGTTTGCCTTGGCCCAGGCAGGAAAAATTTGGAAACAAAAAAAATACTTGGCATTAAGCGCTGTGATGGCCCAGCGTATGAAAAAAATTAATTTAAGAGATAACTATTTTGTCGAGTCTTATTGTGAAGCTCCGCAGCCTGATATTTCATTTAAAGTTGATTTGTCCTATCTCGATTTACCAGCCATGGCTTATTTGTCTCAATTTGATAAAGACTGGCAGGCGGTTTTATACCGATCTCAAAAACTATTGAATGGGGGAAAAACTCCCACCGGATTTTATTTTGATAAATATCTTATTGATAAATCAAAGTATGGCTTACAAGATATGAATTTAATTAATCAATTGATTTGTGCTCAGGTAGAAAGTCAGGTGAATGGAAAACCCTCTAAATTATATTTATGGCTCAAAAATGAATACTTAAAGAAAGGCAAAGTCTACGGTCGTTATCATCCCGTCACTTTGAAAGCTTTGGTTGATTATGAAAGTCCTGCCGTTTATGGATTAATGTTAAGTCTGGCTGTTTTTCAAAATGATATGGAGTTTGCTCAACCCTTAGCTAAAAAACTTTTGCTTTTACAAAACAACAATGGTTCTTTTGGGCAGGCTCCTTTTGAAGCGTTTGATCATATCTTGATTTTGACCGCCTTGCGTCACTACCAGACCTTTGTACAAGAATCGATGCATTAGAACATTGAAGGTGGGTAGATCATGACGGTCTATGCCAAATTATGCTAACCAAATTCGGATTAGTTTATTAATTCTCTTAGCCGTGGGTTTTTGCGCTGGATATTTTTATTTATATTATTTTCAATTTGATCTTCAATATTTTTTATATATTTTATTAGCCCTGATGGTTTCTTTGGTGGCCATATTGTTGGGATCAATTTTAGGAATATTTTCATCGCTCATAGCAATTTTTATTTTTATTGGGACATTTTTATTTCAATTAATTACCAGCTCAGGCTTTTTTGATTTTCAATTTAATCAAGGCCTGTGGCTGTTTTTATATCTGATAGAAGGGGTTTTCTTTGGCATGATCGGAGACGGCCTCATTTTTTATTATCGCCTTCAAAAAAAGCATCCTGAAGAAATTAGTGCTATGGCCAGAGAACGTAAAGTCAAAGTAGTGAGTGATAAACAATTTGAAACTGCTCTCACTGAAGCGGTGGCAAGAGCAACGCGCCGTAAAAGTCATTTCAGTGTTTTAAATATAAGTTTGGATGACTATGCTGATGTGCAAAGAGTGTTTAACGGAAAAGCTTTATTTTTAACTGGTGAAAAAATTTTTAAAACTATTATGGATTTGGTAGAGGATGGAGATACCTTAACTCGTAAAGGAGATACACACTTTGAAGTTTTGTGTGAAGGGCAGGCAGAAGAAGATATAAAAAGTAAAGCCTATCTAATGGCTCATCAATTATTAAACAGTTATTTTTCATACGGTAAAACCAATATTAAATTGGGGATCAAAATTAAAATTGGCATGGCTACTTATCCTCAGGATGCGAAGCGGGCACTGACTTTAAGAACCCAAGCTGGTAAACAGCAATTAGTCGTCAAAAAATCATGAAAATTTTTTTGAAAAACCTGAAACTGGGGCTCTGGTGTGCTCTCAGTGTGTGTGTGCTGACCGCAGCTTTATGGAGTGATCAATCTCTTAAAAAAGTATTGGTGGTCTACGATCAAGAATATCCGGCCGGCGCTCTTTATGATTTGCCCGCATCTTTTCAAAATTTACTTTCTCACTTTGATGTGCAAACAGCGACCCTGGCGCTTAAAGATTATCGAAAAGGGCTGGTCAATTTATACGATGTCATTTTTTATGTCGGTGCTGACGCAAAAGAAAAACCAAATTTATTATTTAATGACGATATTGTGAGCGTGATGGATAAAAAAACAGTGTGCTGGGTTTTTGCAGGTGCACAAAGTCTAATCAATGCTTATCCTCAAAAATTTGGTTTCAGAATAGCTCCTCAAGAATTTGGTTTTTCAAAATTATATTATCAAAGCCAGCTTTATGACCGCTTGGGTGAAGATGTTTTTATGATCACAAACTATGACCGTAAAAAAATTAAACTGATTGGCAGCCATTTTAGAAATGATGAGCAAGTGCCTTTTGCAGTGAAACAAAAAAAATTTTGGTACATTAGTGATTTACCGCTTTTTATGAGTAGTTCTTCTTATATTTTTGCAGATTTATTACATGATATTTTGGAAGAATATCACCCGGCTTCTAAACAAGCTTTTATTCGTATTGAAGATGTTCATCCTAAATATAGACCAGAAATGTTAAGAAATTTGGGAAAAACATTTAAAAAATATCATGTCCCTTTTGCTTTCGCAGTTATTCCTGTTTATCAGGATCAGAAGCAATTCTTCACAATGGCAGAGCGGCCTTATTTTGTTTCTGCGCTGCGCTATCTGCAAACTGTAGGCGGGACAGCCATTTTGCATGGTTATAACCACGCCAATCAAAATATCACAGGAGAAGGTTTTGAATTTTGGAACGTGCAAAAAGACAAAGCCTTTGCTGGGATGAATGAAGAGCAAATTAGAAAAAAAATTGAAGATGCATTGGAATTAACAATGCAATCCAAAATTTATCCTCTCGCCTGGGAAACCCCTCATTATGCGGCCTCACAGTTAAGTTATCGAATTTTAGGTGAATATTTTTCAACTGCTGTTGAGAGATTACAGATCAGCGATAAATCATACAAAGCCTCACAAAATTTTCCTTATCTTATTAAAGACCGTTATGGCCGTTTTGTGATTCCTGAAAATTTGGGTTATTACAGTGAGGAAGAGGGGCTGACCATCGAACAAATGTTGGCAGAAGCTAAGAAAATGTTAGTCGTTCGCGATGCCATTGCCGTCGGCTTTTTTCATCCCTGGATGCCTCCCGAAAAACTGGAAGAACTGATCAAAGGTCTTAAAAAAATGGGATTTGATTTTTTGGATATGCGTGATTTGCCTAACCAGGTGAAATCTCCGCATTGGGTGCTGTATTCGGGACTTCCGAATATGCATGACCCTGAAAAGAACGGGCAATTTTTTCATTTTAAAATTAATCCGCTTCAAAATGTGAAACTCGATTATCAAAAAATGAAGGCTTTTGTGGTGAACCCCGACGGTCATGAAAATATTATTGATTTTATTGAAGAACCATCACGGGCCCATACTTTGTTTGAAATCCCAGCGACTCAAAAAGGTATTTTTGTCATGAAGCTGACTCAAGACAATGTGCAAATGATTTCAACAGGATCATGGTTAAAAGATACTTTTTTGGGAAAGCAATCAATGAGCTGGTTTGATTCTGTGCTTCGAATCATGATGTGGGTTTTTTTCGTGACGAATATTTTATTTGTCATGGGACTTTTTATTGTTTTTGCTCTGAAATACATCAGCCATCGTCGTCAGCAGAAAATGAGAACATTATGATTTTAAATACTCTTTTTTTGATTGCGCTTTTTTCAATTTGGTTAATGATTATTTATAACGGAGTATTATTTTTGGTTGCCATTTTTTATCGTGATATTAACCAAGAAGAAACCATTGATTTGTTGACAGCTAACAAACAATTTCCTGGAGTTTCGATTTTTATCCCTGCTTATAACGAAGGGGTGGTGATCCGCGATACTTTGCAAAGCATGGTTCATTTAGATTATCCGCCTGAAAAGCTTGAAATTTTTGTGATTAACGATGACTCCAAAGATAATACTGCAGAAATTGTGACTGAGTTTTCTAAAAAATATAAACAAATCAAACTGTTAAACATTCCTCCTGAAATCGCTCATCGTGGCAAATCGAGCAATTTAAATTATGGTCTTAAACACGCCAGCCATGAGTTAATCGCTATTTATGATGCAGACAATAATCCTGAACCTCAGTCTCTTGAAATTTTAGTGACAGCGGCGATGTCTGACCCCAAAATTGCAGCGGTGGTCGGAAAAGTCCGCACTATTAATAAGGAAGTCAATTTGTTGACTCGGTTTATTAATATTGAATTTATCGTCCATCAATGGACTCATCAAGCCGGCAAATGGTTTTTGCACCGCATTGCTTTTTTGTCCGGAACTAACTTTGTGATTAAAAGAGCGATTTTAAAAGAAATGGGCGATTGGGATTCAAAGTCGCTTACAGAAGACACGGAACTAAGTTTGAGATTAATTGAAAAAGGTTATCGCATTTGGTTTTGTCCTACGGCTGTGACCTGGGAGCAAGAACCCCAAGAATGGAAAGTATGGTTTAAGCAGCGCCGCCGCTGGGTGAAGGGCAATTTTTATATTGTGAACAAATACTTAGGGAAGGGTTTAACCAATCCCAGGCTTTTTTCAACCATGCTTTATATGTTCTCAACCTATTACAGCCTTATTTTTTTAATTTTAGTTTCTGATTTTATTTTTTTATGCGGCATTTTTCAGTGGGAATGGGCACGCATTACGGTCGAAGGGCCGGTAACTTTAATTTGGTTTGCTACTTTTATGATGTTTTTTCAGGTCAGTTTATTGACGCTGGCTTTTGAAGAAAAAGAGCTCAGTTTTAAAAATATTCTGACGGTTTTTTTGATGTACTTTACTTATTGTCAGGCCTGGCTTGTTTTGGGATTAATGACTTTATTCGAACCAAAGAAAAAAAGAAATTTATTTCATTGGGACAAAACCGTTCGCTTTAACAATAAACCTACAACAAACGTCTAGTATTTAAATTGTTGCAATTTGTTATGGATTCTTTTTATTTGCTCCTATAATCATTTCTCGGTGTTAAAAAGATTTTGTGTCGGAATATTTATTTTTACGCTTCTTTTAGGTAGTGCCATCCAAGCTGTGCCAAATGATATTT
Organism: uncultured bacterium; assembly: GCA_964390935.1. GTDB lineage: Bacteria > Margulisbacteria > CAYMKA01 > CAYMKA01 > CAYMKA01 > CAYMKA01. The sequence continues at coordinate 12,484 of CAYMKA010000001.1, read as the reverse complement.
CTAAATTTTTAACCAGTACTATTATTTTATCGCCTGACCAGGAAATTCCAGTCAAAGGACTACGCGGGGCTTACTCTTTTTATTTTTATGTTCCTAAGTCAGTAAAAAATATTCAAAATGCCAATTTAACTTTTGATTTTTATTTTTCAGACACTCTACTTAAAAACTTATCTAATCTCACTTTTGTATTAAATGAAGTGCCTTTAAAAACATTAACACTGGCTCAATTCTTTGGCCGTGAAGGTCGGGTGACCTTGCCAATAAAAGGAGAAATCATTAAGTCTGGAGCTAATTATCTGCGGGTTGAATTTTTTGCCCAGGCTAATGAGGATTTATGTAAAGATTTAGACAGCCCTTCAAATTGGTACGTTGTTAAAAAAACCTCTAAATTAGAGATCTTTTATCAGCCTTTTAAAGCCAAGTTAGATTATTTTCCTGAGCCGTTAGTACGCATGAATCAGTTTAAGACTAAAGATTTAATGTTTTATTATCAAAATTTAGATTCTCAGACACTAGAAATGGCTGCTAATTTTTCCAGACAATTAGGACACTGGGACAAGGATATTTATCCGGGCATGATTCAATCCGTTTTAAAATTGCCTAAGGACTGGTCTAAAAAATTTCATCTGCTGCAAATGAGCCCCACCTTTAATATAGAGGCAGGACAGGTGCAGTATCAGTTTGTGCAGCCCAAAATAGACGCCAACGGAATTGTTTTACAGATTAAAAGCGACAAACTCGAAACTGCCCGCAATGCTCTGACCAATCAATTTCATCCAGACTTTTTGTTTAAACTTAAAGATCAAACCGCTCAATTTGTTCCGATTTTTAAAAAAGTGATTAATTACGATTTATTAGCCTTTTTTTCAAATCAATTGTCATTTAAAGAAGCCGGTTATGAAGACGTGATTAATCGAGGCAGTTTTAATGGGACGACTACTTTTTATTTTGCTGTCCCCGCCGCCTGGGAACTGCTTGACGGTGCCGCCATTAATTTTAAATTTAGCTTGTCACCCTTGCTTGATTCCACCAAATCGCAAGTCACTGTTTTTATTAATGGCATTTATGCCGGGACCACCAAATTAAAAACAGTGCCTGGCCGTAAAATGAATTTTAAGGTCAAAATTCCTCCGCAGGCGCGTGATCGCCAACTGCTGGAGGTCGCCGTGCGTTATTATCTTGATACTGAACAGCAAGTTAATTTAGATTGCGGCCGCAGAGACTACGACAAAGCCTGGTTTATTATTCATGGCGATTCTTGGCTGGATTACAAACACCGCGATAAAAATGTTTTTTATTTAAGTGATTTGCCAGGGCCGTACTTACTTCGCAAAAAAGTAAATTTGCCGCTCTTTGTTATGCCTGATCAGCCTACAGCAGCCGATTTAACTGCTTTAGAACGTTTAAGCATGAGCATGGGGCAGCTCATGCCTAAAAATGAAAACTGGTTCAGTGTTAAAAAAGCCAGTCAGATTACCAAAGAAGATTTAAAAACGAATCACTTGATTGTGATAGGTTTGGCAGAGCGTCAAAAATTATTTTCGCAAATGAATACTAAATTACCGATTTCATTTCGATTAGATGACAGTAAGCCCTTTATTCATTCCAGCCAAATTGGTTTGCCTTATGATTTTCGTGATCAAATGGGCACCGTTCAACTTATTCCTTCTCCCTTTAACTTTTTAAAAACGATTGTCGTGGTGACAGGAACCAATGATGAGCTAATGCTCAAAGCACTGGATACGATTATTAATCGCAACCAACTGGCTATTTTGGAGGCCAATGTGGTGGTGGTTAACGAATCAGGAAAAATCAATACCATCGCTTCTTACGATAAGAGTCAAATTCAAACCGATCGTCAGCGCAGTCTGCAAATTAAACTTCAAATTTTACTGGTGCTCTTTGTGGTCTTTACGATTTTCGCAGTGATCGCTATGAGCGTTTTATATGCCCTTAAACGTAAAAACTAGTCTCTGTTTTAGTCTGCTTGTGCTGGGTGTTTTGTGGCTGGCCCAGCCTTTGATAGCAGAAGATTTTTCTTATGATGATTTAGATCCCGAAGTTCAGGATTTATACCGCGAAGCAGTTTCAGCAAAAAAGAACAATCGCGAGACTGAAGCCATTGAAAAATACAATCAACTTATTTTAATTTTGCCCAAGGCTGAGGTCTTTAAACAAGAATTAACGGATATTTACGTTAAATTAAAAAATTGGAAATTAGCTGAAAAATATTCAAAAGAACTTTTAACGATTGATCCTGAAAATAAAGATTATCAATTGCAATATGCTCGAATTCTGATGTGGTCAAAGAAATCAAAAATGTCTCTCTCAGAATTAGAATCTTTGCTTTTGTCTGATCCCAGGGATGTGCCGGCCATGACAGAACTGGCTCAAATTTATTTAAATGCTAAGGAAGAAGACAAAGCTCAAAATATTTTTAGAAAAATTCTGCTCGTAAAGCCTGATCAGGATAATGTGAAAATGGATTTAGCTTATTCTTACCTCAGGCAGAAAAAAAATGACGATGCGCTAGATGTTTTAAAAACGGTAAGACGGAATAGTGCATATTTTGGCCCGGCTACTAAAGAAATGAGTGCTATTTATTTAAATAAAAATGATTTTCAAAATTCTAAGGAAGCCCTCTTAAAAGCTTATCAAACTAATCCAGGGGATTTAAATTTGTTAGAGCAGTTGGCCAATGTGACCTTGTGGTTAAAAGAATATGAAAATGCGCAAGTGTATTTTAATTTGCTTAAAAAACGTTGGCCGGCCAGAAAAAAGGATTGGGAAATGAATTTAAAAGAACTGGAAAATCAAAAACAATATGAACAACTAGCTAAAAGCCCGGGTGTAGAATGGTTTTCGAGTTTTTATTCTGAAGCTCAGCAAGGACAAACCCCGCGATCTGTGAATTTAACCAGCATTTTGACTTATCGTTTGCCGCTGACTGACTCTTTTCGATTGTTATTTGATGCAGGCCTGCGTAGTGATCAGGCCATAGGCATTAATTATATTTATGGAGGCGGGCTCAGTTGGTCTTTTTTTAACAATGCTGCCATTATTTTGCGATCACGATTTGAACCCGACAAACAGATTAACCGCTCTAATTGGAACAATGCCGTTTTGGCCTGGTATCCCCTTAACCAAGTTGAATTGGAATATGATTATGAGAGTGCAAATTATTATGATCAAAATAAATCAGTTCAGAGCACCGCAAGACTGGGTTGGCGAGAAGCTTTTATTAAACCGTTAAAAATAAGCCTTGAAACAAATGATTATCAAATTGATCAACCTTCTTCTTATTTTATGCGTATTGATCAACCTGGGAATCCGCGCAAATTAAAAGCTAATCAAGCTGCGGTGGAGTATGAAATTCCTGTTTCTCAAAATTTTAAAGTCAGTCCAGGGTATGCTTATCGTGAAGAAATTGGCCAGGCCACTTCGAGCACTTTTTTCTTCAAAAGTCGTTGGGTTCATCAACATACGCAATATGACGGTTCACTTTATTATCGGGAAGACAGCTTGGGTTACAGATACTGGTTTGGGTATTTAGGGATTAACTTTATTTTTTAAGTTTTTCGTTCACTATCTGCTTAATCACATTTCCGTCGGCATTAAGTCCTGCACTCATGACTTCTTTCATAATTTTTCCAAAATCCTGAGGGCCCTGAGGGTTCACTTTCGCAATGGCCGCTTCGACCACTTTCGCAATGGCTGCAGGATCTGCTTCGGCAGGCAAGTATTCACTGACCACTCCAATTTCATATTGCAGTTGAGCCACTTCATCGGTTTTACCTGCTTTTTGGGTTAACTCGACTGCTTCTTTTAAATTTTTGACATAAGTTTTTAAAATGTTTAAAGATTGTTTTTCGTCTACGCCTTTGGTGTTTACCGTCATAATTTTTGATTTCATCATGCGAAGAACATCAAGACGTTTAGAGTCTTTGGCCTTCATTGCGTCGGTAATTTCTTTAGATAATTTTTCTAACATGGTGTGATTTTAGCCTGCAGCCAAGGCAGCAGGCTACAGGAAGGTCTGGTTACTTAACTGTTACGACAGACTGGGTCACTCCAAATAAAGTGGTTTGTTTTTCGGGATTGTTGGGATCTTCTGTCCATTTATCATCTACCACAAATTTATAAAAATGAGTGCCTTTGTTAAGCGGTAAAACGGTAAACCAGGTGTCTTCAGTAATTTTTTGTAAATAACTGCGGTCAGGGTTCCATTGATTAAAAGAACCTGCTAACTGCACGCTGCGGGCATCTTTGGCTTTGGTAATAAAGTAAACGCCGTCTTCACGAATCACCGGGTTGTTTTGGGCGCTGTTTAAAATTTGCATGATGGTATTACGGTTTACCCATAACGTGACTTCGTGAGCGAGAGACATAAACTCGAGGTATCCCAAACTTTCACTTTCGTAATCAAGAACGCTTTTTCCTTCGCAGCTGGCTTCTTGAATGTGTCGCGAGCGTCGAATAGGAGTTTGGAACAGGGTGGTATTAAAAGTCTTTTTCATTTCTTCATAAAAAGCGGTTGCAAAACTGGATTCGTAGTCATACATGCTCACCAAATGACGGATTTCTACTTTGTGATCGGCTTTTTCACACAATAAATTTAAGGTGTAGAAAAACTGCTGAGCCCCATCCAGTGCGAATTTGCTGGGCTCAATTGGAACAACCGCGTGACTGGCAGCCATTACCGCATTAACACTCAAAAATCCTAGTTGAGGTGGACAATCGATGATAATGAAGTCATATCGATCAAATAAAGGCTTTAAATGGTTTTTTAAATAAAATTCACGACCTGACGTTCCTGCCAGTCTGAGTTCAAGAGAAGAAAGTAAAATATTTGAGGGAATTAAATCGTGATTTTCAGAAATTTTAATGACGGTGTCTTGAATATTAATTTTATCGAGTAAAACTTCGGCGATGGTTTTTCCGGCAATCCCTTCTGAAATGCCCAGTCCCAGACTCGCGTGGCCTTGAGGATCAAAATCAACAGTGAGAACTTTTTTTTCTTTAAGTGCGAGTGCCGCAGAAAGATTGATGGTGGTTGTGGTTTTTCCACAGCCCCCTTTTTGGTTCATGATTGCAATAACTGAAGTCAATTACGTGTCCCCCCGACGGGCAATGTTATCACAACTTTTTTTTTGAGGGAACAAATGTCTGGTAAATCAGGCATACGATTGATGCACCTAAGAAATTTGTAAACACGTCTACTATTTGGGCGGTGCGATTGGGGACAAACATTTGGTGAATTTCATCGGTTACGCCGTAGAGCGTTGTAAAAAGAATCGCCAAAAACACAGACATGCCGGTACGCAAAAATAAAAAACATAAAAAACCATATTCGATCAAATGCACTAATTTGATGTGATACCAAATGGGCACATGATGAACCGCTTCAGGGGCAGGGAAACTGCTCATGATGAAAATAAGAAGCATGTAAAGAAAAACAAAAATCCAGGCCTGCTTATTTTTTTTCAAGTTCGGCCTTAATAATTTGTTCAAATTTTTCATAAGGATAGGCCCCGACATATTTTGTACCGTTAATAATAAAACTTGGTGTGCCAGAAATTCCAAAGCCCTGTGCTTCTTTTTCGTCGGTCACAATTTGAGTTTCCAGCGTTGGATCGACAAGGTCTTTTTTGAATTGGTCTACATCCAAACCTATTTGTTTGGCCCAAGCTAGAAAATTAGTTTCACTAAGGCTTGTTTGATTAGCAAATAGTAAGTCATGCATTTCCCAAAATTTATTTTGGCGGCCTGCAGCAAGTGCTGCCTTTGCAGCGGGTCTGGCGTTAGCATGAAAAGGCAAAGGATACTGTTTAAAAACAATACGAATTTTATCGGGATAGGCTTTAAATAATTTATCAAGGCTGGGGACCACGCGGCTGCAGAAAGGACATTGAAAATCACTGTATTCAACAATGGTGACAGGCGCACTTTCTGAACCTTTGACATTAAGGGTTCCGCTTAAATTGGGTTTTAAATTAGTGACTGGAGCTGCGGGGACATCTTTGTTTGGCTCTAGAGCTTTAGGCAGTTCTTTGCCTGCCAGTAACGTATCAATGATATTTTTAAATTCAGGATATGCCTTGGCACCCGTAATTTTGTTCCCGTTGATAAAAAAAGTGGGGGTGGCACTGACTTTAAGCATTTTGCCAAAAGCCATGTCTGTTTCGACTTGTTTTTGAAATTCACGGCCATCAAGACTTTTTTGAAATTTTTTGACATCGAGCCCCAGTGTTTTGGCATAAGAAAGCAAATCATTCATTTTTAAAGATTTTTGATTGGCAAATAACAAATCGTGCATTTCCCAAAACTTCCCTTGAGCTCCAGCCGCCAAAGCTGCTTCGGCAGCTAAGGGAGCATCGGGATGAATAGAGAGTGGAAAACTGCGGTATATGACTTTAATGTCGTTAGGATACTCTTTTAAGAGCTGCTGCAGAGTCTGATTACCACGAGAGCAAAAGGGACACTGAAAATCGGTAAATTCTAAGATAGTAACTTTGGCCGTTTCAGGACCTTTCGAGTAGGTCATGTCTGCTGATCCTACGGAAGTTAATCCTAAGAAGAGCAGCCCTACCAGAATCCATTTTTTGAGTTGAATAACGTTCATTGCGAAAGTCCCTTCTATTTATATTCTACCCCAATCATCTCTGCTAAAACGGCAGGGCGAGTAGGGCCATCCATCGGTCCTTCATATTTAACTGGTAAGTGAGGAAACTTTTTGTCCTGCCATACAAAAATACCAGGCATAGCTCGACCTAAAGGTTTATCTAGAAGCCCCAGATCAGGAATGATTTTTAATTTATAGCAATCAAAAGTCCCGCCAGGCACGGTGACAGTTTCTTCTCCTAAATTTTTAACCCGTACTTTAAAAATACCAGTGCCGACGACAAGGGTGGTGGCCTGAACATCTTTTAAAAAGGGATTGCCAATTAAACCCAGTCCCAAATTTTAACTGAGATATAAGGGTTCGCCGACTTTCTTTTTCCACAATTTTTTAGAATCTCTCGAATCAGTGACTTTGACCTCTTTGTCTAAAAATTTAACTTGGAAAATGGCTCCCAACTGATTTTGCGGTCCGCGAAATTCTAAGCTCGATTCTTTTGAAATGAGATGGTCAGTTTGTTCGAATAGGGTTTTTATTTTGAAAGTGGTTTTGTCTGAATTTTGAGCCTTAACCCAGACTTCAAACTTGTTTTTGCCTAATTTTTTAATTTCCGTTTGAGTGTAGGTGCCTATTTTGCCGGACTTCTTGTCTTTGATTTGGTATTTAACGAGTCCGTAATTTAATTTTTCAGGAAGGGGTGGCAAATTGGCGAAAGCATATTGGTAAGAAAAAAAGACAAAAACTAAAACAAAAATGAGTTTATTTTTTTTCATAAGAATATTGTACTGCGAAACCCGAGTTTTAATTTTGACTATCTTTATTTAGTTAAGTGTTTACTGTGAATTAATTTTTTGCGTTTCGCTTCTCGAAAACGACGAAACTGTTCTAATTCACTTTCATTGCCGTGAATTTTGGCCGAGACTTGAGGGCTGTAGATCAAGTTCATCGATTGAGCCGTTCTTTGAATCATTTGATCTTTATCGTTAGACATACGCCTGCTCCTTTAGTTTGCTAGTTGATTTATGCCAACGTTAGAAAGAACTTAAACATTGATGGATTTTGGTGGGTTTTTTAAGCTACTTTTTTATATCCAAATGATGATTCACTTGGGCTAAAAACTCATCGGCGGCATGAACTAAATTTTTAATTTCAACTCCAAAATGAATTAAATCTTTGAAAAAAGTTTTTACAAAAACTCTGATTAATTGCTCTTGATTTGCGACGGCATGATGAACCACTTTAGATAGGGTATTTTCTTGATTTGCAAAAAGCTCGATGCCCTTCGGTTTTAAGTAAGTTGTTTTTAAAAGTTTGTTGAGTTCGATTTTTTCGATAAAGGTTGAGACATAGTCCGTCATAATTAAAAACTCTTGAATTTCAGTTGAGTTAAAAGGTTTTTCACGGGTAAATTCGATAATAGCAGTCAGCTTTTTATCGATAAATGCGGGCAGATAGAGCAGCTTTTGATCTTTTCCCAAAATGATTTCAGGAGCAGAAATCATTTTATCGAGATAGTACTGAGTTTGCTGGTTGATAAAGGACAGTTCCATTTCTGCCATATTTGCTTTGCCGAAATTGTATTTAAAACCGTCGGGCTTTTTGTAAAAGAACCGAATTTGAGAAAGTTCATAATTTTTAAAAAGAGTGTTTACTGATGCAATGAGAGCACGGCGTTCTTCATGAAAATGATTTTTAAGATGAGAGATTTTTTGGATGGTTTCTAAGAAAATAGAACCGGATTCAGGAGTCGATTTTGGACCATCTATATGAATGACGGTTTGCTCGATCAGCTGATCGGCTTGGCTTATGTTTAATGGTCGTGTTTGCATGGTTTTCTTAGGAGATTGTGGGCCAAAATGGGGGGTGGGATACCACTAATTATTGTGGTGGATGAAGATCTTCTTTAGAGTGTGAATTTATGATTTTATTTATCAAAAAGGCAATTATGGGCTTAATTTATTGCACCATTCTCTAAGAACATACGATAACCTTACACACCCTATAAAGGTTAAAATAAATTATAGTCTTAACCAAAAAAACCTATGAAAAATTTACTTATAAAATTGATTGATGTGCCTCTCAATGGTTCTAATGGACATGCTGTCTTGAATGGTAATGGACGTCTGAATGGCCATACCAATGTAATTGGATATCATGGGGTTAACAGAAATGGACAACTGAAAAATGGGCAGGAGACCATAAAAAGCTCTTCTAGAAATGAATTAATTTCGTCTAATGAATTTGAGAAAAAAGAACAAATTCTTAGAGATAGGTTTGCAAAAGGACTCTATTTTTTACCCCCAAAAATTTCTAAATTTCTTTCGATGCTTTTGGATAATTTTATACGATATATATTGTTGTCATGGTGGATGGGCCCTTTATCATTTTTAATTGGATCTAAAAATTTTTTACGAGCAACTAATCAGTTACCAGGTAAATTAAGGAAAGCTGAGTCAACAAATAATTTTATAAAAGAGATCCAAGAGGTTAGGCATAGAATAGAAACTGAAGGAATGATTCCTAAAGAAGAGTTCTTTAAAATTATTTCTCAATGGGCAGCTGATTGGACAGGTTTAAACAGTGCATTCTGGTGGGAATTTGATTCAAAAACCTCTACCTTGGCAAATAAATTTTATGTAATGAACTCATTACAAAGTAAAAATCCAGTTCTCCACGCTGCAATTCGTTCTTTTGAGTTGTCACCATTTTCAAAAATAAAATTGAAAAAAGAAGAGTATTTTGAAGCTAAAGAAAAAAACAAACATGGTGCAATTTTTTCTGGAATATATGAAGGTAAATCAATTTTTGTTCGGGATTTGGAAAATATACCCAAAGATATTCCAATGGGGTTTTTAGAAAGTTTTCTTGTTTCTTTTTTTTCCACTAAAGCAACTATTATTCAACCGGTCGGTTTTGACGAAAACAAAGGAAATGCGCTGGGTTTATTGATTTTAATTGACGAAAAGACTATTCCAGGAAATGAAGATATTTACATAAAATCTTTATTGGTAAATTCAATTGCTGAGTTAGGCTCAGATATTTTTAATTATGCGAATTTTGATTCAAAAATGAAAAACGAAAGGGATGCTTTACTTGATGGAATAAAAAAATCTCATACTCAAACTCTCGCAGCGGCATCACAGCAGGGATATGACTCAGTTGAATTTTTACAAAAACAATTAGAACTCAAAGATCAAGTTGATTTAGTTAACCGTCATACTCTGGTAAACAAGATTAATGAAAGTTTATTAAATTTGATGTCTAGGAAGATTTTAGAAAAAAATGAAGAAAAAAACCAAATTGAAGAGCAAAAAGAAATTATTGAACGATTTGCTGAATATGAACAAATGAGAAATATAGCTATTTTAGGTCCAATCATTGCCAATCAACATCGAGAAAACACCCAAAATGGTATGCAAATTAAAATACCTTTTTCAAACTCAGAAAAAGCCATCCGAATACTCGATCTAAGAAACTCGACTTCATATGGGGAATTCTTAAATGACCCAACTAGAGTGGGGAAATTAATGGATATTTTTCATACGAATTTCGACGAAGTGACAATCGATTTTAAGGGGACAATAAATAACAATATGGGAGACGGATCTTTACATTTGTATGATAAGACGGTTAATTCATTAGTCGCTACTTACGTTTCAATGAAAAATTTGAAAGAAACCTCTGAAATTGCCAATCTTGCAATTGCGAAAGTCTATTTTGATGCAGCAATAAAAGCTTCAATTAAATCTACTAAAGGATTTAAATGGGAAGACAAGCAAAAAAATGATCTTATTCAAAATTTATATCGTTCTATCACAACTACTTATAATATCCAAAAAAATAACTTTGTGATGTTTGAGGACTTTAGACAAAGGTTAGCGCTTGTTTTAAAAAATGTTAATTCTGAGAATGACTTGAAGCTGAGTCAGTTTGATGTTTTCGGTTCTTTAAAGAACCTATCTTATAATTTGTATGAAGACTATTTAAATTTTCCTGGAAACAAAATTGAGCCTTTGTTTAACTTTAATTTTTCGATCGGAGTTGGTTTGAATTATGGAACAGTTTCCTCTGGCAGCATCGGTAACCGCATTATTCAATTTATTTCGATTGCGGATTCAATTAATACTGCGGCAAGAGTAGAGGCAGCTAATAAAGATTATGGTTCAACTGTTTTAGCAACTGAGTTTTTTATGGAAAACCTTTTAGGAAAAAAATCAATAAAAGAAAAAAGTAGAGTCAGAATTAAGTATTCAAGTAAAGATAGTTTTATTCTTAATTACGAACTCAAGGACAGTAAGAGGTTTAAGGGAAAATCTCAGTCAGTCAAAATATACAGTCTCGATTTTGAGGATAAATGATTCCTTATCTTAGGTAAGTTAGCTCTTCTGTTATACCATTCTTGCTTAGTAAAATTTGCCACACATGAAATTCACGTGCTCTGAAGCCGCCTGCTCCTGATAATAGATAGTATGTCCACATTCGATAGAACTGCTCAGAATATAATGTTTTAATTTTGTGCCAGTTATTTTTGAAATTTTTATACCAAGCCAAACATGTTTTATAGTAATGGAATCCAATATTTTGTAAATCTTCAACAATAAATAATTTTTTAATTGCATTATGAATATCTTCTAAATCTGACTCTTTCTCTTTTGTTTTTTGATTTGTCATACCCATCATCCCTTTCTGCATAGACACTGTGTACCAGCGTCTTTTCTGTGACAGGAGAACATGCCCTCTTTTAGTATTCTTATTCAGTGATTGTTACTGTTAGATCAACATACAGGTGTCTATAGAATATTTATCGTTTACGAAACACCACTTTCTGCCTCATAATTACAATCCATTTTCCGAAAGGAAAAAATAAACACGCTGGATCAAACATTTCGTGATCGTGTGCCCGTGAGGGTGGTCGCAAGTGCCAGCGGAAGATCAAACAAAAAGAAAGGTTATTTTATGTCTCAAACGACAAAAGAGTCTGCAGTTTCAGAAACTAAAGAAAAGAAAGATGGAGCCGGCACAGGCGTTGAAGCCATTGTGACGATGCGCCAGCTTTTAGAAGCGGGCGTGCATTTTGGTCACCAAACCAAGCGTTGGGACCCCCGTATGAAAAAGTTTATTTATACTGCTCGTAACGATATTCACGTTATCGATTTGCAAAAAACTCTTATTTTAATCAATACCGCTTATCGCATCGTGCGTGACATTGTGGGTCGCGGCGGAAAAGTGCTTTTTGTGGGCACCAAAAAACAAGCTCAAGAAGCTTTAAAAGAAGAGGCAATGCGCTGCGGTATGTACTATGTTTCACAACGCTGGCTGGGCGGAACGCTTACTAACTTAGACACGATTCGCCGATCTGTACGCCGTTTAGAGAAAATCGAAAAAATGGAAACAGACGGTATTTTTGACAAACTTCCGATGAAAGAAGTTTCTGCTCTTAAAAAGGAAAAAACCAAACTGCTTTTCAACTTAGAAGGTATTCGTAACATGAAAAAATTGCCTCAAGCAATTTTCGTGGTGGATACATTAAATGAAGCCATTGCCGTGCATGAAGCAAATATTTTAAATATTCCGATTATTGCGATGGTTGATACCAACTCGAACCCAAATTTGGTCACTCATCCCATTCCTTCTAATGACGACGCGATTCGTGCTATTAAGTTAATTGCCAATGCAATCTCAAGAGCCTGCGAAGAAGGTTCTAAAATTGCGATTGCTCGTTCACAAGGTATTAATGAAGAGATTGTGGACGATTACAATGAATCGATCGAAATGGCGAAGGCGCTTGAGTTTGAAGAAACGATTGCCCAACATGAAGCTTTAAAGGAAATCCCTGATAAAGACATGGATAAAGATTAGGTAATG